>JBFKFP010000101.1:0-10174 GCA_041618535.1 Flavobacteriaceae bacterium | reverse complement strand
CCCGGATTTGATCTTACTATAGTTTTTAAAGCTGTTTCGTCACAGAAATAAAAGTCGAAATCCAGGCCGTAAACCTCAGAGATCGGGGCTTGCTCATCCGGACCCGTCGCTGTTAATCCAATAACCCTGTAACCCGCAGCTTCAGCCCTTTTTGCCAGTTCGGCTACTTTCTTCATGCCCTTCTCCTTTGATTTGGCCATATTATATGCAATGACAACAACTAATTTATCCTCGTTAAGAAGATCCTCTGTAAAATCTTCGCCCTCTCTTTCCATGGTAAAATCATGGATAGGAGGCTCATACCCTTCCTCAACGGTTTCGGTCTCCACGCTGAGATACTCACCATCTACATCGGGGTAGCTTCCCCTGGTCGTGATGATCTTTTCCTCACCATTCACAAGGAATTTCCAGTTATAATCGATTACAGGCTTAGGTGCGTCTTCCGGAATTATCATGTTTTCCTGTATATTATTACCAACCTTATAAGGCCTGAAATCCTTGACGGGAAGATGGTTCATGACATGATAGGCAAAAAGAATGCAAAGGAATAATGCCAGGCCTGAGATCACGTTCATTATGCCCTTATTGAATAATGGTTTGATGTGTTTCAAGCCGAAATACAATATCAGGATAAAAACGAGCAGGATCACATCTTTGGTAAAAGACTCCCAGGGTGTTAGTTTGATGGCATCACCAAAGCAACCGCAGTCAGTGACCTTGTTGAAATAGGCTGAATACCATGTCAGGAATGTAAAAAAGATGATCATGGCCAATAGGCTGTAAACAGTGAATTTAGGCTTGTAACCGATCAATAACAGCACTCCGAGAAGCACCTCAAAGATCACCACAAACAAGGCTATGGGAAGTGCAAGGGGCTCAAGAAAAGAAAGGTCGAAAACGGTTGGCCCGAAGTATTCCTCCAGCTTAAATGCGAAGCCAACGGGGTCGTTTAGTTTTATCAGGCCTGAGAAGATAAACAGGCCACCGACAAAAATCCTGGAAAGGTGAACCAAATATTTCATATTAATATTTTAAATGTATTAAGGCGAAAACCGAGTAATTGATCATGTCCTGGTAATTAGCATCGATACCTTCGCTTACCAGGGTTTTACCTGCATTATCCTCAATTTGCTTGACCCTGAGTATTTTTTGAATGATGAGATCGGTCAAGGAGCTAACCCTGAGATCACGCCAGGCCTCACCATAATCATGGTTTTTATCTTCCATGAGTTGTTTGGTAAGGGCTACCTTTTCGTCATAGAGCTTCGTTGCCTCTTCCAGTTCAAGGTCGGGCTGATCTACAACGCCTTTGTCCAACTGAATGAGAGCCATAATACAATAGTTGATGATCCCTATGAATTCGCTCTCTTCGCTCTCAGCAACCTTCCTGGTCTTCTTTTGTTGTAAACTGCGAATCCGTTGCGCTTTGATATAAATCTGGTCGGTTAGTGAAGGCAACCTGAGGATGCGCCAGGCACTGCCGTAATCCTTCATTTTATTAATAAACAATGAACGACAGGACGCGATGATCTCGTCGAATTGTTCCGATGTGTTTTGCATGAAATGAATTCAATTTTGCGTAAATTTCGCCTAAATATTTCAAACAGTCAAAGTTTAAACTTTAAAGTTTTTTGCTTTAAAACCCTGATAGTTAATACTTCCCTTATGACGTTAAATTGCATGGGGCAACTCGTAGATCTGAGCTCACCCAAAATAATGGGGATACTCAACCTTACGCCGGATTCTTTTTATGATGGCGGTCGGTATCGGAGCGAGAGCCAGATCCTGAACCGGGTTGAAAATATGTTGCTGAACGGAGCCAGCTTTATCGATCTCGGCGGATACAGTTCCAGGCCGGGAGCAGATCATCTGAGCGAAGCGGAAGAACTGAATCGGGTGGTCCCGATCATTGGATTGATTCTCAAGCACTTCCCTGATTGCCTGATCTCTATCGACACTTTTCGTTCAGAAGTTGCCAAAAGCAGTGTGTCTGAAGGGGCCGCTTTGGTGAACGACATCTCGGCAGGGCAGTTGGATAATTCCATGATGGAAACCGTGGCAGCCCTTAAGGTTCCTTATGTAATGATGCATATGAGAGGAACCCCGCAGAACATGCATGAGCATGTTCATTATGATGATCTTTTGACCGATATTCTGAAGTTTTTCTCAGAAAGGCTTTTAAAAGCTAAGGAATCAGGAATTATAGATACCATAGTCGATCCTGGATTCGGCTTCTCTAAAACACTGGATCAGAATTACGTGCTGATGCAGCAACTTGAATCGTTCCATATATGCGATAGGCCGCTCTTAGTCGGAATTTCAAGGAAGTCGATGATCTATAAACTCCTTGATTCCAATCCGGAAAATGCCCTTAACGGCAGCACCGCGCTTCATGCAGTAGCCCTGCTCAAAGGTGCGCATATTTTACGGGTTCACGATGTTAAGGAAGCTTATGAGACCGTTCAAATTATAAATAAACTCAGATCATGAAAACCCGTTTTTTATCTTTTCTCATTACCCTCTCCCTGTTTTCCTGTGTAGAGCGGGAAGTTCAACTTCCGGAGACCACGATCGCTGAAGTAACAGATGTAAAGGATGTTTCGCCCATTTATATATTTTACGACGAGTCTACCGGTCAGGCCGAATTCAACAGGAACAATATGATCGGTACCACAAACTGGCTGGTTAATGCAGACAAACGTCTAAGTTTGTCTGAGGTTGTGCCTCACCTCATCACACTTCAGGAGAAACGACGTAAAGACGGACTTCACACAAACGAAGCTGCTAAAAACTATTTCAGTTGTTCCAACCCCGAAATAATGAATCTCAGTTTTCTCGACTTCACAAACATCACCTATCACCTTGAGCCCATAGCGGAATTCATGCAGAAATCTACAGAGCCCACCGAATACATCACCAGGGTTTTTGTCAATTTTCAGGATGACGACCTGGTCGAGGTCGGAAGACAGTTTGCCGTCACAAAAACCGATCGCGATAAATTTGTCCAGGTTTTGAAGGGATTCAGTTCCAAGGATGAGAACACCAACCTGGTTTTTTTAAATTTTTCCGAGCAACTCAGCTTGCAGGACTATATAAGTATAAAGTCTGATCTCTTCGGAAAAGAAGACAGCAAAATGATTATTGCCCGGGATGAATTTATTTATAAATAATTATCTTTAGTGAAATTTAAACCTGCTGCGATTGGAACTGCTTGATACCTTCAAATTCAGTGTTGTCGATATCATTGATGTAATTCTGGTCGCATTCCTCCTGTATTACTTCTATAAACTTGTAAAGGGAACCGTTGCGATCAACATCTTTATCGGGATCGTGATCATCTATCTTATCTTCAAGGTGACACAGGCTCTCCAGATGACGCTTTTCAGCAGTATTCTTGGCGGTTTTATCAATGTAGGGATGTTTGCCCTCATCGTGGTTTTCCAGCAGGAGATAAGGAAGTTTCTTTTAATGATAGGGTCATCAAACATAGGGTCGCGAAAAAAGTTTTTCAAACAGCTGAAATTCCTGAAGACCGAAGGGATGGCCAAAACCAACATTGATGCCGTAGTAGCCGCCTCCACAAAAATGGCGAGTTCTAAAACTGGGGCATTGATCGTGATTGAACGCAACAACAACCTCGATGTTATTGCAAACACCGGGGATTCTATGAACATAGAAGTGACCCAGCCAATTATTGAGAGTATCTTTTTTAAAAACAGCCCGCTTCATGACGGCGCTGTCATCATTTCCGGGAATGTGATCAAGGCAACGAGGGTAATTCTGCCGGTCAGCAATGAAAAAAGCATTCCTGCCCGGTTTGGATTACGCCACCGAGCAGCTATAGGGATTACAGAAAAAACCGATGCTGTGGCCCTGGTCGTTTCAGAAGAGTCAGGACTTATCTCCTATATCAAAGATGGCAAGTTCGTGATGTTTGACAACACCGATGAGCTAAAAGAGATGATCACCAAAGACCTCGAATAAAAATCTCTTTAATGCAGGATGACCTCATGTAAAAATTGCAAATATGAACTTGACGATAAACAGGACTATTGTGGCCGTTGCGGAGGAAGGATCATTCGGAATAGGCTAACAATAAGTAATCTTCTCTCCTATTTTATAGAGAATTTCCTGAATTATGATAATCGTTTTTTGCAAACGGTGAAAGACCTTTTTGTTTCTCCGGAATTAGTTATCAATGGTTATATAGGCGGGTTGAGAAAAAAATACAACTCCCCGATCAATTTTTTTGCTATTTCATTAACCATTTCAGGGCTTTATATCTTCTTTATCCAGAAGTTTTATCCAGATATCATGAAGGTTTATAATTTTTATGATGACGAGGCCTCAAGACAGGTGTCAGGGAAGGTGGCAGAGCTGTTGATGGATTACAATTCGCTTTTCTATTTCGTTCTCATCCCGTTTTTGGCTTTGGTCTCCCGGATTGTTTTCCTCCGGAACGGATATAATTATACGGAACATGTCGTCATCTACCTATACACCATGTCACTTAGCGCGATCTTAACATCCGTGCTGTCATTTGTTATTCTGTTTCTCTCGAAAGATTTTTTCTTTATCTGGGGGTTGGTTTTTAACTTCCTGATGATCATTTACCACACTTATATTCTCAAGCGGGTTTTTTCATTGAGTGCAGCAAAGATATTTTTGAAATTCCTGTTGTTTTTGGTGATTTTCGGGTTCTTTTACGTGGCCATTTCAATTGCGGTAGCCATGTATTTTCTTTTCTTTACAGAAATTGACCTTAAAGATCTTGCCCCACCCAATTCTTAGGCTACCTCTTCCTTGAGGAACTGGACTTCGTATAGATTTTTATAATAGCCATCCTTCTTCCCAAGGAGCTCCTTGTGGGTACCCTGCTCAACAATCCGACCTGCATCGAGGACCACGATCTTATCTGCCTTTTTAACTGTGGCAAGCCGGTGGGCAATGATGATAGATGTACGTCCTTTGGTAATACGATCTGTGGCATCCTGGATAAGTTGTTCTGTATAGGAGTCGACAGAAGAGGTGGCCTCATCAAGGATCAGAATACTCGGGTCTGTTACATAAGCCCTGAGGAAGGCGATCAGCTGTCTTTGACCGGATGAGAGCATTACCCCTCTCTCCTTTACATTGTAATCATACCCATTTGGCAATTTCATAATAAATTCATGAACACCTATTTTTTTTGCTGCCTCTAGAACCTCTTCTTTGGAAACAGACGGGTCATTCAAGGTGATGTTGTTAAAAACGGTATCCGCAAAAAGAAAAACCTCCTGAAGCACAACAGCGATCTGTTTTCTCAGCGAATGAAGGGTGAACTCCTTAATGTCAATTCCATCTATGGTTATCTCACCCGAATCTATAGTGTAAAAGCGATTCAGGATATTGATAAGGGTAGATTTTCCCGCACCGGTGGCACCAACAATAGCAACATTTTCGCCGGCTTTTATCGAAAGAGATAACCCTTTTAGAACAGGCTCGTCGGGCACATATGAAAAATGGATATCCCTGAATTCCACATCACCTTTAAAATGACCTGCAAGCCTGGTGCCTGCATCATCTATATGCGACTCTGTATCCAGGACCCTGAAGACCCTGTCGGCCGCCACCATTCCCATCTGAAGCGTATTGAACTTGTTGGCGATCTGATTCAATGGCCTGAACATCATTGGGATCATCATGATGAATGCCGTGAGATCCCCAACGGTTGCAGACCCGTCAAAAACCACATTCATCCCCCCAATCCAGACAACAAGGCCGAGTGTAATTGAAGAGAGGAATTCTGCCACCGGGAAGAAAATGGAATTATACCAAACCGTTTTCAACCAGGCTTTCTTATGGCGCTCATTAATAGCTTTGAAGTTCTTATATTCGATGTTTTCACGGGTGAACAGCTGAAGTATCTTCATCCCGCTAATGCGTTCCTGCACAAAGGAATTGAGTTTTGCTACTTCTGTCCTGACCTCCTCGAAGGCCCGTTTCATGAATTTCTGGAAGATCTTGGTTGCGAAAACGACGACCGGTAAGGTACAGATCACTATTATAGCCAGTCTCCAATTCATGTAGAACATGACTCCGCCAACTATCAGCATTTTCAGAATATCACTAAAAATCATAAAAAGACCTTGCCCGAAAATGTCAGCTATTCGCTCCATATCGGTCACAGTTCTGGTGATTAGCAGTCCGACAGAGGACTTGTCGTAATATTTCATCTTGAAATCAAGGATCTTTTTAAAGAGCTTCACCCTTATATCGCGTACTACTGACTGACCCAGCCAACTGGCAAAGTAGATAAACATCAGGTTGCAAATCACTTCAAACACCAAAAGTCCGAGCATGAGCCATATATAGAACATGAATCCATCAAAATCCCTGTTGGCGATATTGTTGTCGATGGCCTGCTGAAGCACGTAAGGCCTTGCAGCTCCGAATATTGAAAGTCCGATTACCGTGATAAAGGAAATAGAGAAAACCAGCCGGTAAGGCCTGATATACGTCATAAGACGACGGAAAAGATTGATGTCGAAAACGCTTTCCTTTGTTTTGCTCATGTTTTTATGATGCTTTCAGGATATGTGATTCGGGTTAAAAATAGTCCGTATGCCGGGACTGAAGGACCTGCCATACTTCTGTTCTCTGATTTCAGAACCGTTTTGAATTCCTCCATGCTCATCTTCCCCTGGCCAATTTCTATTAGTGTTCCTACAACCGCCCTTACCATGTTCCGCAGAAACCTGTCTGCACTAATAGTAAAAACAAGCTGAATTCCTTCCTTCTTCCAGCTCGCAGATCTTACATCACAATTATACGTTTTTACATCCGTATTGCTTCGGGAAAAGCATTTAAAATTCCTATGATTCAATAAGTGAGAAGCAGCCTCATTCATCAGATCATGGTTCAGCTCAGGTTTAAAGTAATAAGAAGTATCTGTAAGAAACGGGTCTTTCAATTGGTGCATGTAATACTTGTATTCCCTTTGTTCAGCATCAAAACGGGCATGGGCCTCATCCTTTACCGGGTAAATCTCCCTGACACTTATATCTTCAGGAAGAAAGGCGTTTATCCTGTATGCAAGTTGAAGGGTATCTATTTCATTATCAAGATCGAAATGAGCCACCATTTGCCTGGCATGCACCCCTGTATCTGTCCGTCCGGCTCCAACAATGCTGACCTTCTGACCTGAAAGCGTGCTTAAAGCGGTTTCCATCACTTCCTGAACACTGATAGCATTGGGCTGAATTTGCCAGCCATGATAGGCTTTTCCGTTATATGAAAGGTCGATAAAGAATCTCAAACTTATTTGATACTTTTGGCGAAAGCAAAGATAGTTTAATTTGACAGCTGAATATGTTTCTTAACATTTCTCTATGACCAGGATTTTGCTGATTTCTGACACCCATGGGTATATAGGAGAAGATATCCTTAAATATGTTGTACAGGCAGACGAGGTATGGCATGCAGGCGATATCGGTTCCCTGGATGTCACAGATCAGATCGCTGCCCTAAAGCCGGTTCGTGCTGTATACGGTAATATCGACAATGCGAGGATCAGGGGTGAATTTCCTTTACACAACAGGTTTAAATGCGAAAATGTGGACGTTTGGATCACTCACATCGGAGGATATCCGGGAAGGTACAATCCTGCCATTCGATCAGAGATTGCAAAAAACCCACCAGATCTGTTCATCTCAGGGCACTCCCATATTCTAAAGGTGCTGCCCGATAAAAAGAACGACCTTTTACATATGAACCCCGGGGCTATTGGCAAACAAGGCCTTCACAGGGTCAGAACCATGCTCCGATTTGAAATAGAGGGAAAGTCCATTCAAAACCTCGAGGTTATCGAATATCAGCGATAAACAAAAAAGCCCGGATAAATCCGGGCTTTTACGCACTAATACTACTAAGATGATAGGTTTATCTAAGTCGGTCAACAGATTTTACGAGATCTTCGTCCCTTTTGATGGCCCTATTGGCTAAGACCAGAAACACGATAGAAATAGCAGGAAGAATGATCCCAATACCTTTCTCAGAAACCTCGGTTTCTCCAGATAAATTTAGTGCCCGATACACAAATAATCCTAGTAAAATTAAGTTCAATATCATATTAAGCCGCCCCATTACAAATTGCGACTTTCGGTTTTTAAACATAAAAATTGAAAGAAATGCCAACAGCGCCGATGCCCCGAAAATTGACAAGAAAATCAAATCGTCTTTAGCATATACATCTACCCCTTCAGTTGTGGTCCATAGCTTTAATACAAAGATCAGACCGGCCGAAATTGCGGTAACTATAAGCAGGTAAATGGTTTGTATTCGCTGTATCATAATTTTGGAGGAACAAAAATACAGGATTCTTTTTTATTACAAATAGGAAATATTGAAAATAAAGTCGTATTATTGCATGAGCAATGCCACTTAGAAAATTCTTCGGTATAGCTTAATCTTCAAAGATTTCGACACAATTTTTCCACGATTCTTCAAAAGGAACCTTCGGAACAATTAATACAACATAATACATATTTATTTCACATGTTTGAAATTGCACAATTAAAACAAAAAAAGCTTCCTGAGCTTCAGGAAATAGCTAAGCAGCTAAAGATTTCCAGATTCAGAAGTATGAAAAAGCTTGATCTGGTTTATCAGATCCTGGATCACCAGGCGGCAAATCCCTCACTGGTTAAAGCCGGAAACGACGAACCTAAGCCACAGCAGAAAAGTCATCAACGCCAGCCCAGGAACCAATCTAAACCCAAGGAAGACCGCCAGCAGAATAATACTAAGGCTGTCCAGACCGACGATAAAAAGGAGGATCAGCCCGCCAGAAAAGAGGTTAAACACGACAAGCCAACTGAATCTAAAGATCAAAAGCCCCGGCCTCCGAGACAACATCAGGGCTCTAAACAGGGTCGAAAAGACAATCAAAGGCAGTCTGATCATAAAAAACACGAGCACGGCGGCGGTAATAAGGATACACGGAACCGATACAGGGAACCTGAATACGAATTCGATGCCATAATCGAGAGCGAAGGTGTCCTTGACATCATGAGCGATGGATATGGATTTCTGAGATCATCCGATTATAATTACCTCTCCTCTCCCGATGATATCTATGTTTCACAATCTCAGATCCGCCTTTTCGGGTTGAAAACGGGTGATACCGTTCTGGGGAATGTTCGTCCACCGAAAGAGGGCGAGAAATATTTCCCACTTATCAAGGTCAACAAGATCAATGGCCTTGACCCTCAGATTGTGAGAGACCGTGTCTCTTTTGAACATTTAACACCACTTTTCCCTAAAGAAAAGTTTACGCTGGCCGAGCGCCAAAGTACGATCTCAACCAGGATCATGGATCTTTTCTGTCCCATAGGTAAAGGACAAAGGGGAATGATAGTTTCTCAGCCCAAAACCGGTAAGACCATGCTTCTGAAGGATGTGGCCAATGCTATTGCAGCTAACCACCCGGAGGTTTATCAAATGATATTACTTATAGATGAGCGTCCTGAAGAGGTAACTGATATGCAGCGAAACGTTCGTGGCGAGGTAATCGCCTCTACTTTCGACAAGGAAGCCAACGAACACGTAAAAATTGCTAATATTGTGCTGGAAAAGGCAAAGCGCCTTGTGGAATGCGGTCACGACGTGGTTATTCTTCTTGATTCCATCACACGATTGGCCAGGGCTTATAACACCGTCCAGCCAGCCTCAGGAAAAATACTTTCCGGAGGTGTGGATGCCAATGCCCTTCACAGGCCAAAGCGTTTCTTCGGTGCTGCACGTAACATTGAGAATGGCGGATCCCTGACCATAATCGCCACGGCACTTACAGAGACCGGATCGAAGATGGATGAGGTGATCTTTGAAGAGTTTAAGGGGACCGGTAATATGGAACTTCAGCTGGATCGAAGGATCTCCAACAGGAGGATCTTCCCGGCAATCGATTTGGTTTCCTCAAGTACAAGACGTGATGATCTGCTACTTGACGACAACACTATTCAGCGCATGTGGATCATGAGAAAATACCTGGCAGACATGAATCCTGTCGAGGCCATGGAATTCATCAACGACCGCTTCAGGCAAACCAGGAATAACGAGGAATTCCTGATCTCGATGAATGGATAAAAACGGATTTATACTCAAATAGAAATAAAAAAAACCTCTCAGATATCTG
>JBFKFP010000100.1:0-10313 GCA_041618535.1 Flavobacteriaceae bacterium | reverse complement strand
TTCTTCCTCGTATTTTAACTTCTTGTACATATTGTCCAGGTCAAGCAGACCGTCCTTGATTGAATCGTTGGAGATGATGGCCAGGTTCCCAGAGTTTCTTAACTCCTGGAATGTATTGTCGCTTTGGAAGAATTTCTGCCAGGTATAGATGTTGATGGTCTCCCTGTTAAACCGGTTGAGATCGGTTAGGGGTCTTCCTTCGAAATGCTCCAGGATCCATTGTGCAGAGGCTATCTGCTCTGTCCGTTTATCAATATATTGGTCGATCTCCTCAATATTCAGATTAAGATCGGTTTTTATATTTTCCAGGTAATGGACTTCCTTTATTCGCTGCTTCCTGTCCTCATTCCAGTTATTGATCTGCAGCGCGATTAAAATTCCTATAACCACAAGCAGGATCTCACCGATGGCGTATTTGAAATATTTACCCATGTTGTTTTCTTCAATTAACGACTTTCTTATATGTCTAAAAAACTTAATCATGACCCAGTTCCTTATCTATCATCCTGATCACGTTTTCACTGTTATCTCTTACCCGCGTCAAGTTTGCATTGTAAAAAAATTTCTCCTCGGTGAGGTTCACAAGGTCTGAAAATATTTTTTCACCCTTCGCATTCTTCAAATCTGAATAGGTCCAGTTGAGTTTTTCAAATGAATATTTCATTCTGATTTCAAGTTCGAGGGTCTTTATAGACTCATAGGTGCTGGCCAGGCGTTCCTGGTTCTCGTCATAAACCTGTTGGATGGCCTGGAAAAGATCTTTGTTTTTGATCAGTCCGGACTTCCCGTCGGCAATCAGGGATTTATAGCTACCCTTGATAGAACGAAACGAGGTTTCCCGAAAAAATAGCCTCATAACCTCTGTTGTATCCGGATTAAAAAAGAAGAATGGGAATTGATCAGCTAGAAAACCTTTTTTTCTGTGAAATACAGAATCTATACTTGAGATAAGACTGATCGATTTTGCATTCATGGTGAGAATACTATCTATGATGACCAGATCTTTGGTCAGGTCGTCTTTTATTCCGGCCAAATACTGATTAGCCATGGCGTTGGCTTTACGGTTCTCATTCCAGTTGTTGATCTGAAGCGCGATCAGTATACCAATTACAACCAAAAGGATCTCGCCGATGGCGTATGTCAGGTATTTGCTCGTTTTTCCTCCCGCCCCCGCCGGAATGACACCGTCGGGCTGGCGTACCGAACTGTCACGTTCGGGCGGTTTGGAAAGGAGCGTTTTACGAATATGTCTAAAGAACTTTATCATAAATCTTTATCATTATCAAGCTCATCCTTAATTATATTTAAGAGTTTTTTTGCTTCTATCTGTGTGTTTTCGGTGGGTTTATTGATAAGCCAACCGATGAGGTTAATTTGTGTTCTTAAATGAAATTTTAATTCGTTATCATTTTTTAAATCCCCGTAGGACAAGGGTTTCATTTTACCTATGACATCCTTATTTTTATAGTCACCTCCCCAAAAATCTTCAAACCTGGTATTATAAATGTTTTTTTGGGCATCAAATAGAAAATTGGTGTATCGTGTTTCCCAGGAAAGCATCCACGGATTAAACTCATCAAATACAATGATGATCTGATCTAAAATTTGTTTATTCGAAATAAGGTTTAAACCACCTGACTTCAAAGTTTCATAGGCTCCAACGCTCATTCCCCCTGAGTCAAAAATCAAGGTAGTTTCGAAGAATAATGAGTCAAGTTCTGATGAATAGGGCATGTCTCCTTCAAGATGATCCAAAATAATTTTTATGGCATTTTTAGCACGACTATAATGGACATTAATCGAATCCATTTGTTTAATATCAAACTCCAACCCTTTTCTAAAATCCTGCAATAGAGCTGTTTCTATGATTTTTGATTTTCGGTTTTGATTCCAGTTGTTGATCTGTAGAGCGATTAAAATCCCTAACACTACCAGAAGGATCTCTCCTATGGCGTATTTAAAATATTTGGACGTGTTGTTTTCCATAAGCAGTGATTTTCTGATATTGCGGAAGAATTTAATCATCGATACTGGTCTAAGCTTTTTTGAATTTGATCTAATATGATGTTAATATGATCTTTCAAAGGAACCGACTGCGTTTGTGAAATATTATTGAATAGGATTGTATAACTTAAATACTCTTCAAGTTCTTTTTCCTCTAATAAGGCGTTATAATTTTTGGTCTGCTTAGATTCGCCGATTATCAGGTCTAATGGTTTTCCTTCCTTTGGGTAAATAAGATTTTTCATTCCAATATCATATTCAACTTCATTAAAAAGATCCCTTACCTGAATATGTTTTGCTAAAAATGGTATATACCGATTCTCTCTATGATTTACTAATAAAATTTCCTCCTCGTTAAGCTCATCAACCTTTGTTGGCCACTTGGATAATAAACTCTTTAGTGAATCATTCTGAATTAAGTTGATATTCCTTGAATTGAAGTAGTCATTTGTGTTTGAGTTAAATGTTGGTGTGTATAATGTTGTATATAAATGTTTGATAATAGAATCTTGAGGAGGATTTGATTTGTTATCTATGGCATCCAACAGAAATTTTGAGGACTTTATCACTTTTTCCCTAATTATCATTTTGTTGTCTAACTGCTCAAAATTAGATTTAAACTCTTCATTTAGCTGATGTAAGAGAATAACTTCTTTTTTCCTGGATTTTTCTGCTTCATTTAAATTATTGATGTATAAGGCGATAAGTATACCAATGACCACCAATACAATTTCTCCAATGGCATAAAACAGGTATTTGCTGAATTTACCTTCAACCAGGAGCGCTTTGCGGATATGGCGGAAAAATTTGATCATTTTATTTTTTGAGGTTTGCTTCAATCAGTCCGATAATTGAATCGCATTCATTCCGAGCCCTTTCAAGCTTCGGAAGCACATAGATCAGGTTGTAGTCCAGCAGGTTCAAAAAGTTCTTGAAGTAACGGTCGTTTATAAAATAGTTCGCATCCTCCAGGAACACTTCAGCATCCTTATTATCGGAAAAAGATTCATTGTTCAGTGCAACGGCAATTCCATTGAATTCAATATGATCCAGTGTTCGCTCATTGTACAGGTAGACGGTCCGGTCTTCGTAGACATGTTCCTCATTAAGCCTGATCTCGGTATACAGGCTTCTCAGTTCCAGCAACCGGGTCTTGATCTGATCATCGGTGATCAGACGTAACTGCGAACTATTCAGAACTTCCTCCAGGGTATTGGTATTTGGACTAAATCTGTAAAAGGGAAAGATGAAATAGTAATGATTGTAGAAGGAGTCCAGATCAATTTCCTTCCCCTCGGCATACCGGATCAGGGCACGGGCACTGACTCGTTGTTTCTTTCTCACCGTGATCAGGGTGTCCAATTGGGCCCTGTCGGAGGCCAGGTCCCTCGCAAAACCCTCTAAATACTTATTGGTTAGATTTTTATCTTTTCTGATCTCATTCTGATTATTGATCTGAAGGGCGATCAATATCCCGATCACAACAAGAAAGATCTCCCCGATGGCGTATAAGGTATATTTGCTTAGCCTGCTTTCCATAAATAATTGCTGTCGTATTTTTCTAAAGAACCGGATCATAATCATTTAATTTTGATCTTAAACGTCCGGCTGATATTGTCGGAGGCATTCCCGATGTAGATCGTATAACTGCCCTTTTCCAAACTCCAGCCGTCAATGGATTCATCATAAAAAGCGAGATCATCAGTTTTTATTCCCAGCTTCAGATCCAGGGTCTCACCAGCCTTGACAAAAACTTTTTGAAATGCTTTTAATTCCTTAAGAGCTCTTTCTACTCTCGATTTGTTCTTGCCTACATAAACCTGTACTATCTCAGATCCAGATTTTTGACCGGTGTTAGTAATTGAACAGCTCACTTCAATGGTTTCTCCTGCTATGAAGTTCTTCTTATTTAACTCCGTATTGAACAATTGGAATCCAGTGTAGGATAATCCATGGCCAAATGCAAACTGAGGCCTGATCTCTTTGGTGTCGTGCCAGCGATAGCCAACCAGTATGTCTTCCCTGTATTCCTGCTCATAGTCTATTCCAGGATAGGAGATCTCCCCATAATAATGAGCTGCATTGTCCTCCAGTTTAAAAGGGAATGAAAAGGGAAGTTTTCCTGACGGATTTACATCACCGCTTAAGACGTCTGCAAGAGCATGGCCGGACTGGCTGCCGAGGAACCAGGCCTGCATCACTCCCTTAACTTTTTCAATCCACGGCATTTCAACAGCATTGCCACTTATCAGGATTAGCGCGGTATCGGGATTCACTTTCACGATCGCGTCAATCAATTCGTCCTGACCGAAAGGCAGCCCGTATTCCAGTCGGTCACCACCTTCGCAATCCTGCTGGTGATTTTTATTCAGGCCTCCTATAAATAAAACGAGATCGGCTTTCTTTGCTGCGATAACTGCCTTGGCCCTCAGGCTGTCATTATCAAGTTCAGGCGGAATTATTTTTCCATATTCCGATGGCCCAGAATTATAGCCCATTTCATGTATGATCTCAGCATTCTTAAACCGTTCCTTGATGCCTCGCAAAGGTGATACTTCATCCTTTGCTTTTAATTCTGAAGAGCCTCCTCCCGGAGCTAGTTTCTTTGTTGCATTCTCTCCTATCACGGCAATCTTCAGTTTCTTGTTAGGATCGATGGGAAAAAAATCATCCTTATTCTTTAGTAATACAATAGCTTCTCCTCCAATTTTGCGGGCCACGTCTAAATGTTCCTGGTTGTTCATACGGCCAAACGGGCGGTTGGGATTCATACTGGTCCTGAACATCAACCGGAGAATCCGTTTTACTTTCTCGTCTACGGTATCCACAGGTACTTCACCAGCCCTTAACATTTCGAGATAGGGATTGGCCAGATAATAGTCGTCATAGGCATATTTTGCTGATATGGTCAGTCCGTCACTGTGGGATCCCATCTCCAGGTCCAGCCCAAAGAGTGCGGCCTCTCTGGTGTTGGTGGCACCGCCCCAATCAGTAATCACGACGCCGTCGAAATTCCAGTCTGTTTTAAGAATTCGGTTAAGGAGAATTTCATTATGACAACAATATTGGCCCTTATATTTATTATATGCCCCCATTACAGACCAAACCTTTCCTTCCATAACCCCGGCTTTAAATGCTGGCAGATAGATCTCGTGAAGGGCGCGATCACTCACCCTTACATCGACCTTGTTTCTCCACTTCTCCTGGTTATTGAGTACAAAATGCTTCAGGCAGGCGGCCACCCCGTTTTCCTGTACGCCATGAATATATGGCACAACCATTTTTGAGGCTAGAAATGGATCTTCCCCCATATACTCGAAGTTTCGCCCATTAAGTGGTGTGCGGTAAATGTTCACTCCCGGACCCAGGAGTACATCTTTTTTACGGTAGCGTGCTTCCTCGCCTACCGCCTTACCATACAGGTAGGATAATTCAGGGCTGAAAGTGGCTGCTAATGCCGTAAGGGCAGGAAAGGCAGTTACAGAATCATTGGTCCAGCCTGCATAGCCCCATTCATCCCAATTGATCTCACCTCTAATTCCGTGAGGACCGTCAGACATCCAAAGTTCCGGGATGCCAAGCCGGTCCACTCCTGGTGAACTGAATTTAGATTGGGCATGGCACATGGCAACTTTTTCTTCCAGGGTTAGTTTAGAAAGAATCTCTTCGATTTTGGATTCGATGGAATCCTCCATTTCCTGGGCTTGTGTCAGATCGGGATTCATAGTGAACAGGAGTAGAAAGATGTACGCAATAACTGAAGAACGGGTAAATCGGGAAAAGGCCCCAAACTTGGAGACATACATCATTTTGGTTGATTATTATTCAGGTACGGCAGGCAGATGGGGACTTTAGCGTTATGAATTTAGGTAATTTTTAAATCAAATCTTAATTTTAAATTATGAACCCTGCTGAATCATACATCTTAAAGCACCCGGAACCCTATAAATCCATAATGACGTATGTCAGGTTTCTGATCCTGACCAACCTTGATCATATCGAGGAAAAATTCAATTATGGTGTTCCATTCTATCATTATAAAAAATGGCCATTGGTTTATCTAAATGTTCCCAAAGGTCGGAGCTTTGTAGATGTAGCTTTCGTAAAAGGCATAGAGCTTGAGGAGCGATTTCCCCAGCTGAAGGATTTCAACGACCGAAAATATGTGCGGTCATTTCAGGTTCAAAACCTTGAGGATATGGACGAAGGGGTTCTGATCTCTGTTTTGAAGGCTGCAGCTGAAATAATTGATAAATCTGAATAATGGTCAGATGGGCTGCAATGTCTTGGAAACTATATAATTGTGAAAGATCATTCCTCGATATGGTTTTTCTTGCAGGAATTCGATTTTATAGCCTCGTTTCTCGAAAAATGGTTTTGCCGTGATACTGACATCGGAATGGATTGTTGAATAACCGTCAACCCTTGCCTTATTTTCAACTTCATCGGCTAAAGCTGTTGCTATACCTTTGCCCTGGTGTTGATGATGAACGAAAAGCCCGTCGAAGTAATTCCCCCTATTCAGGTATGCAAAGCCAACAACGACGTTGTTCTCTACGGCAACTAGAAAAAACCAGTCTTCAATGCGTTTTTCCCATTTTGGAATATCATCGGCACCGGATACCCAGTGATCGATCTGTATTGAACTATAATCAGGTGAATTAACACGTTTTACAGTCTCACGAAAAAGTTGTGTTACAGCCTCGACATCCGCAGAATTGGCTCGCCTGATATGAACCGGCATTATCTTAAGTTATTTACCAACTGACGTATGGTTACAAGGTTAGACAGCAAGCCGTCCAACTTATCAAGGTGCAACATATTGGCCCCGTCACTTTTTGCATTCGCCGGGTCAAAATGTGTTTCTATGAAGAGTCCGTCAACCTTGTTAACAACACCTGCGCGAGCTATTGTCTCTATCATTTCTGGTCGTCCTCCTGTTACACCGCTTGACTGATTGGGCTGCTGAAGGGAGTGGGTGACATCGAGAACCACTGGGGCATATTCCCTCATAGTAGGGATTCCCCTGAAATCAACGATCAGATCCTGGTAACCGAACATGGTTCCCCGGTCAGTGATCCAGGCATTTTCATTACCGGCATCCTTGACCTTCTGAACCGCATGTTTCATGGATTCCGGACTCATGAATTGACCTTTTTTAAGGTTTACCACTTTTCCCGTTTCTGCCGCGGCCACAACCAGGTCGGTCTGTCTTACTAAGAAGGCCGGGATCTGGAGGACGTCTACAAATTCTGAGGCTTTCTGAGCGTCAGAAACCTCATGAATATCGGTCACCGTTGGAATGTCAAATGATTCACCTACCTTTTGAAGGATCTTCAGCGCTTTCTTATCCCCGATTCCAGTAAAACTATCAATTCGGCTTCTGTTGGCTTTTTTGAAACTCCCCTTGAAAACATAGGGTATTTCAAGCCTGTCGGCAATTTTTACTATACGTTCTGCAATGCGCATAGCCATTTCCTCACCCTCAATGGCACAGGGGCCGGCGAGCAGGAAAAAATTATTTGAATAGATATGCTTGAGTTTCGGGAGAGCACTAAGATCCATGAATACCAGATTTTCAAGCGCAAAGATAGATAATTTTAAAAGTTGCGCTTCATGCTATTTCTGATAATCCACGCCGACATCACAAAATTCAGGATGACAAAGATTCCACCGTAAATTATGACCCCTTTCGCCAGGACGATGGGAGGAACGTTCATCAGATCGGAAATGTAGCCCAGGATAAGGTATGACGAGAGGCAGATAAATGAAATTCCAAGATAAAAGTTGAGCTTTTGGTCAGGTCGCCATAGCTGCCATATAAAAGGGATGCATAACAGCAGAATTGGGTAGGCACCAAGGCCTTCACTTCTGTTAATGGCTGTAAACCAATAAAAGGTTACTGCTATAAAATATAAATATGGGGTCCAGTTCGCGTATTTGTTGATAATGTTCATCTGTAAGTTTTCAGGGTTCAGACTTTAATACCTTTATAAATAGCGGTTGGTTAGGACATAATGGAACAATGTTTTACTAGATTATCTTAAACGATTATAATTTCTATACAGTGTGGCTTGTCTAAATTATAACATATAATTAACGTCGTTTGGATTTATAATGTACTTTTGAATCATATCCATTCGGCGTTTTAGTCCGTGACTACCGACCAATAATGAATAATGCTTTTGATTTTACGGAATGGGTGGGCTACGCCGCCATGTTTATGGTATTGCTTTCCTTCACTATGAAGGATTTCAAGAAACTGAGAATGGTCAACAGCCTTGGTGCGGTACTGTTCGTCATCTATGGTTTTATGTTGCAAATATCCTGGCCAATTGTTATCACCAACCTGGCTATTGTAGGGGTGAACGCGTATTATTTATTTTTTAGGAAAAATTAGTATTTTCGAAACAGACTAACCTTAACCATATCTACACAATAGAACGATATACTGAGGAAAAAAAGTCGCTTTGGAATTCTTTCGTATCCAAGGCCAAAAACTCCACTTTTCTGTTCGATCGCGACTATATGGACTATCACGGTTCGCGTTTTGAAGATCATTCCCTGATGGTGTATAAGGACAAAAATTTAATCGGGCTTTTTCCTGCGAATATCTCGGGTAAAAAGGCTGTCTCCCATGAGGGTCTTACGTATGGCGGTTTCCTTATTAACGCCAAGATCAGGTTCACTGATGTGCTTTCCGGTTTTCAGGGAATCCTTCAGTATTTTGAGAACATGGGCATAGAACATATCGAATTAAGATTACAACCAAAAATCTATCATAAAAGTCCTGCAGATGAAATCGATTATTTATTATTCAAACTGAAAGCTGAACGATTCCGTTCAGACAATCTTTCTGTTGTTGTCCCGTCTCAATCCAAATATGCCAAAGATCGCCAACAGGGAATTAAACGAGCCGGGAAAAACAGGCTTTATATAAAGGAAGCAGATGATTTTAAAAGTTTTTGGAATGACATACTAATTCCAAATCTTCAGAATAAATTCGGAAGCCTGCCGGTACATAGCCTGGAAGAAATCCTTCTTTTAAAAGAACGATTTCCTGCTAAAATCAGGCTTTTCCTTGTTTACGATCACCAAGAATTACCGGTAGCCGGGACTGTTATTTTCGATACGGAAAAAGTGGCCAGGTCACAATACATTTCCGGGAATGAGGATAAAAACCGGTTGGGAAGCCTCGACATTTTACATGATCACCTTTTAAATGTGGTTTTTAAAGACAAACCCTATTTTGATTTTGGAAAATCAAATGAAAACCAGGGCCAGGTCATAAACGAAGGGCTTCTTTACTGGAAGGAAGGGTTTGGAGCGCGCTCGGTTGCTCATGATTATTACAAGATCGATCCGTCGAATCATGGGAACTTAAAAACCGTCCTGATATGATCCCTTTTTTAAATTTAAAAGCCATTAACCGGATTTATCAAGTGCAGCTTGAGAGAGCATTTGACGGATTTTTAAACTCCGGCAGCTATATCCTTGGAAAAGGGGTAAGTGAATTTGAAAAGGACTTCTCTTCCTATTGCGGCACTGAATATGCCATTGGCACCGGCAACGGGCTGGATGCCCTCGTTTTGATCTTCCGGGCTTTGATAGAGCAGGGCAGGCTTAGCAGGGGTGATGAAGTACTCGTTCCTGCTAATACGTACATAGCTTCTATTTTGTCTGTTATCCTGGCCGGTCTAAAACCTGTTTTGGTTGAACCCGATCCCGATTCTTTCAATTTAGATCCAGGACAACTGGAATCAAATTTAAGTGGTAAAACGAAAGCTATTCTGGTTGTTCATCTCTATGGTCGGCTTGCCGATATGGCTGCTATCCTGGATTTTGCTGGCAACCATGAACTTCTTGTGGTTGAGGATGCTGCACAGGCTCATGGGGCCAGGGATGAAAAAGGACGTATGGCCGGTGCTTTCGGGCTTGCAGCCGGATTCAGTTTTTATCCTACAAAAAATCTTGGTGCTCTAGGCGATGCCGGGGCAATTACCACATCGGACAGGGAATTGGCTGATTTACTTTTTAAATTAAGAGATTACGGAAGGGCTTCAAAGTACCTGAATGATCATATCGGGATGAATTCACGCTTGGATGAGTTACAGGCCCATTTCTTAAGAATCAAACTAGATGATCTTGATGAACAAAACAGGATCAGGCGGGAGATGGCCAAGATTTATTTGAATGGGATTCAAAACCCGAAAATAAAGCTTCCGGCTTACCGTGGCGGAGGGGATCATGTGTTTCATCAATTCGTATTAAGGGTGAAGGAACGCGAACATTTTATAAACTACATGACA
>JBFKFP010000099.1:0-10344 GCA_041618535.1 Flavobacteriaceae bacterium | reverse complement strand
GTCGCGGACTCCAGGTTCAGAACCACCAGGGTGAGTGGATAGATGCCATAGCTGATCCGGATGAACTCATGATCAATGTAGGCGACATGCTGTCACGTCATACCAACAACAAATTGAAATCAACCATTCATCGGGTTGTTAATCCGCCACGGGAACTTTGGGGAACCTCAAGGTATTCCGTTCCATTCTTCATGCACCCTGTTAGCAGTATGAAGCTGGATGTTCTCGATAAATGCATTGATGAACATAACCCGAAGAGATACCAAGATATTACCGCCGGAGAATTTCTGAATGAACGACTTATTGAGTTGGGTCTAATAAAGAAGTAATGGACCTGCAGGATCAATTAAAACAGTTATTTCCGGATCATAAGCCGGAATCTGAGGGAGAAGAGCATCAGGATGAGATGGAA
This sequence comes from Flavobacteriaceae bacterium, assembly GCA_041618535.1. Taxonomy (GTDB): domain Bacteria; phylum Bacteroidota; class Bacteroidia; order Flavobacteriales; family Flavobacteriaceae; genus SHLJ01. The sequence goes on along the minus strand of JBFKFP010000099.1, from coordinate 9,932 downwards.
TTCTGGATGCAGGAAGATCCCCTTATCTGCAAGTATGAAAAGCGAAACGGAAAACCAACAACCATTATTGATGGTTATAATGGGGCTAAATCAGATTTTAAAAGCCTGACACGAAAATTAAAGAATGAACTCCATGTTGGGGGAAGCTTTAAAGATGAGCAGATTTTCATTCAGGGTAATTACCGGGATAAGATCATGTCCTTATTACGATCTTATGGTTTCAACGTAAAACGAGTTGGCGGGTAATGGAAAAAAAGACTCTGCATATCACCAATGGTTCCATTTTAACAGCTTATCTGAAAGAACTCGATTTCAAAGGGGAATTTTTGAGCTGGCAGGAAGCCCTATGCGAAGGACCTACCATTGCGAATATCAATTCAGAGAAATTCTTTGAGAAAAGAGAGGAATTCTTCAAGGAATTCTATGAAGTTGAAATTGATCAGACTGAAAGGAGGGCAGAATTGAGTAAACTGAACAATTCCGATGATTATTCTGAAATCATTCTTTGGTTTGAATACGATTTGTTTTGTCATATAAACCTCCTGGGGGTTTTAAACCTGATTTACCGAAAACAAATAGACCTTCCATTATATCTGGTATGCAGCGGCAGGGTTTTAGGTGAGAAAGAAATGAAAGGCCTGAGTGAACTCAAGCCAAATCAACTTCTAAGTCATTTTAACAAAAGGGTCCAGCTTACAGAAGATGATATAGATTTAGCGACCTCTATCTGGCGAACGTATTGCGGTCATGATCATAACCTTCTCAAACCATACATCATCCAGTCGTCCTCATTCAAGTATATGGGAAGTTGCTTAAGCGCTCACATGAAACGCTTCCCCGATTCAAGAAGTGGCCTGGGGGCTATGGAACATAATATACTGAGGTTGGTCAGGGATAATGAAATCAAATCGAAACATCACCTGCTGGGTTATGCCCTTAACTACCAGGGGTACTATGGTTACGGGGATATTCAGTTGGAACGCATTATAGATAACCTGTCGATCTTTTTCCAATTCGATAAAGAAAGCATCGTGCTGAACAGGAAAGGGCATGAAGCCCTTATGGGTCATCATAATTTTGCGGCTGAGATCCAGAATAATATTTCGTTCGGAGGTGTGAAACGCTTAAACTATCAATTCAGCAAAGCAAAAAACAAACTCATTAAAACAGTCATTAATGCCTATTAAGGAATCGGAGCTTATTCTTAATCCCGATGGAAGTATCTACCACCTAAACCTCAAACCGGAACACATATCAGACGATATAATTTTTGTGGGTGACCAGGACCGTGTTGACCGTATCTCAAAACATTTCGACACCATTGAATTCAAGACCCAGAAGCGGGAATTCAGGACACACACGGGTTACTACAAGGGCAAGCGATTATCCATTATTTCTACCGGGATAGGACCGGATAATATCGATATCGTTATGAACGAACTGGATGCCCTTGTCAACATAGACCTTGGAACGAGACAGGTCAAACCAGAGCTTAAGTCGCTAAACATAGTAAGAGTAGGCACAACAGGTTCACTTCAGACCGATCTGCCTGTAGATTCCTTTGTTCTGAGTACTCACGGCCTTGATCTGACCGGAATGATGCACTATTATTATATAGAACCTCATTCCGATATAGGGATGGTGGAGGCCTTTACCGGTCATACCGACTGGAATCCGAATAAAGCGAGACCATTGATAATTGAGAGCAGCAAAAAACTGGAACAACAATTTGGCAGTGATGAGACCTTTAAAGGAGTTACTGCAACTGCAGGCGGTTTTTATGGTCCGCAGGGCCGAATATTGCGATTACCGCTTTATGATCCTGAATTGAATGATAAACTGGAAACCTTTGAATACAACGGGATAAGAATAACCAATTTTGAAATGGAGACCTCGGTTATTTATGGCATGTCCAGGCTTCTGGGTCATAATGCCCTCTCACTGAATGCAGTAATCGCGAACAGATCTACCAAACGATTCAGTTCCGATCCGTATGAGGTTATAGACAGGCTGATAAAATATACTCTCGATAAATTCCTGCAATAATATGTTAACCATCAACATTGGCGGAGTTCCGGAACACTTCAACCTTTCCTGGTATTTGACCCTAAAGGATGGGTCATATAAAAAAAAGGGCATCAACCTTCGCTGGCAAGATTACCATGGTGGTACGGGTCAGATGTGCAAGGCACTGAGAAACAAAGAGATTGATCTTGCCGTGGTTCTTACAGAAGGCATAATCAAGGACATCATTGCCGGAAACCCGAGTAAAATAGTTCAGGTGTTCGTCAAATCCCCTCTTATCTGGGGCATCCATGTGTCGGCCAATTCAAATTTCAATAAAATTGAGGACCTTCGCGGGACAAGGGCGGCAATAAGCCGATACGGATCAGGTTCCCATCTCATGTCATATGTAAATGCCGAAAATCATGAATGGGACCTTAAAGACGATTTGAAATTTGAGGTGATAGGGAATCTCGAAGGAGCTGTTGAAGGTTTGAAGAATTCCACGGCAGACTATTTTATGTGGGAGAAATTTACTACCAAACCCCTTGTAGATGAAGGCATTTTCAGGCGGGTTGATGAGTGCCCTACGCCCTGGCCCTGTTTTGTGATAGCAGCTACTGACCATTTCATTAAAGAACAACCTGAAACCCTGAGAGCTATTTTGAATACCATAAATGCCACCAGTGAAGAGTTTAAATACATCCCCAGTATAGACAGGATGATAGCGAACCGTTATCAACAGGACCTGGTGGATGTACAGGAATGGTTACGCCTTACTGAATGGTCAACAGAGCAGATAAAAGAAACAACGGTTGGGCAGGTCCAAAAGCAATTGATGGCACTGGGTATAATAAAAAAGAGGCTTGATTACAGGGATCTCACTTTTTCACTTTAAAATTGAATTCTAAAAATTAAGTTAAAAGAAGAATGTAACTTATTATTAATCACCAATTTGTATAATTAGGAATATATTCGTATAATTGTTCAATCATTTAACCCAAATCGAAAATGATTTATACAGTTGTTCTCATTGTTTCCGTTCTGGTCGCCCTGAATTTTGTTTTACTCAAGTTCAGTTGTAATAAAACGACCAAGAAAGAAACGATTTCGAAACCAGTAATTTTCACCAAACCAGCAACTTCGCTCACCACTGAATCGGCTCAAGCCCAGCTTGCCGCAACAGGGAGTTAGTTTCACTGAAGTGTTTGTTACCAAACCAGAGACCGCGATTTGCGCTTAAAGGTGAAGGATGACCCGAGCTTAAGATATGATGCTTTTCGGTATCTATCAGCCTGGACTTTCTCTTCGCATAACCACCCCATAACAAGAAAATTACACCCTCTTTTTTAGCGGATATAACCCTTATAATCTCATCGGTGAAAATTTCCCATCCTTTATTTTGATGGCTGCCAGCCTGATGAGCTCTAACGGTAAGTGTCGCATTTAAAAGAAGAACCCCCTGCTCTGCCCAGGACCCAAGGTTGCCGCTTTTCGGGTATGGCTTTTTTAAGTCCGTTTCCAGTTCCTTAAAGATATTGACCAGTGAGGGCGGATGCTTAATTCCATCGTTCACCGAGAAGCACAGGCCATGTGCCTGCCCGGGGCCATGATAGGGATCCTGTCCCAGGATTACCACCTTAAGATCGCTGAAGGGGCAATGATCAAAGGCAGCAAAGATCTGTTGTCCCGGCGGGAAACAACGTCCGGATAGATACTCTTTTCTTACGAAGTCGGTTAATACTTTAAAATATGGTTTCTCGAACTCCTCAAGCAAAACATTTTTCCAACTTTGTTCAATTTTCACATTCATTGTCAGAATTGCTGCATTTTAAAAGCATTTCAAAAATAACATATATCAATGAGATCTCTTCGCAGCAAATGGAATCAGCCCGATTTTGACCGTTTCCGAGTCATGAAGGACGTTCCGAATGTTTTATCTTTGCAATTCATTCAGAAATGATGATCAAGGTACACGATAAAACACTTGAGGACCTGGAATTAGACCTCGTACTGAATCAGGTTGCGGAAAAAGCCGTCACCGAGGCGGGTCGGGATCATATTCTGGGCTTAACACCATTCGCAACAGAAGAAGAGGCCATTGAAGTGCTTACCCAGGTTAATGAGTATAAATCCTCTTTTGAAAATGAAAACAGGATTCCTAATCATGGGTTCGATGAAATCAACGAGGAATTGAAATTGTTGCAGATCATCGATTATATACTGGAAATTGAGTCCCTCAGAAAAATCGCTAACATAGTTTCTGTTGTGAACACCCATTTCCGTTTCTTCAACAAGTTCAAAGACTATTACCCTGTCCTTTTCCTTCTGAACAATCAACTTGAACCTGAGGATTACATAGAAGCCAGGATCAAGGGGGTTATTGACAAAGACGGTGAAATACGGGATGATGCCAGTGAGAGCCTCTTCGAGATAAGGAAGTCGATCAAAACAGTAAGGGGGAAGCTGGGTTCAGCCTTCAATAAAGCCCTTAGTCATTACAGCGGAATGGATTACCTGGATGATATTCGCGAAAGCATTATCGATAACCGGCGTGTCCTGGCCGTTAAATCAATGTACAGAAGAAAGGTAAAAGGTTCCATACTTGGGTCAAGTAAAACAGGCAGCATCGTCTACATCGAACCTGAAGCCACCCTTTCATTGCAAAGGGAATTGAACAACCTTGAGTACGAGGAGCACGAGGAAATCAAAAAAATACTGGCGCAGTTAACAGATCAGGTCAGACCTTTCCAGCCTTTACTGAAGGACTACCAGGAATATCTCATCCTTATAGACAGCATATATTCCAGAGCGAAATATGCCATTGAGATTGACGCTGTCCTCCCGGAAATATCCAAGGATGGTGTTTTAAAACTAAGGGATGCCTACCACCCGCTCTTGTTGGTGAGTAACCGAAAAATAGATGAGGAAACTTTTCCTCAGACCATTGAACTGAATCCGGAAAACAGGATTATAGTCATCTCCGGACCGAATGCCGGGGGAAAAAGTATAACGCTAAAAACCATAGGCCTGCTTCAGCTTATGCTACAGTCTGGCATACTTGTCCCGGTACATGAGCGAAGCTCTATGTTTTTTTTCGATCGCATCCTGAGCGATATCGGTGATAACCAGTCTATAGAAAACCATCTGAGCACTTATAGCTATCGATTGAAACAGATGAACTACTTCCTGAAGAAGTGCAATGATAAAACCCTTTTTCTGATTGATGAATTCGGGACCGGATCGGATCCGGAACTCGGTGGGGCATTGGCTGAGGTCTTTCTTGAGTATTTTTATGAAAAAAGTTCTTATGGCATAATAACCACCCACTATTCCAACCTGAAAATGCTGGCAGATGAACTGCCCCATATGCAAAACGCAAATATGCTTTTTGACGAGCGTTCTTTAAAACCGATATTCAGACTGGTTCTCGGTGAAGCCGGGAGCTCATTCACTTTTGAGGTCGCACAGAAGAACGGTATCCCGTTCAACCTGATCAATAAAGCCAAAAAACGAATTGAAGGCAGCAAGGTGCGTTTCGACAAGACCATTGCCAAGTTACAGAAGGAACGGAGCAAGATGGAACGACTAAAAATTTCGCTTGAAGAAAATGAGCAGCGAAAAATAGCTGAAACGGATAAGCTGGAGCATACCAACCTGAGAATTCAGAAGAAACTTGAAAGCTACCAGGAACTTTATGATTCCAATCAAAGGCTCATCTATCTGGGGCAAAAAGTAGACAGCCTGGCCAAGAAATTTCAGAATGACAAACGCAAGAGAGACTTGCTTGCCGAATTGTTTAAAATCATTCAGATAGAGAATTCCAAACGTAAAAAGCATTCAAGCGGTGAAGTGAGTAAGGCGGAGGTAAAAGAGAAAAAAGTGAGGGAGGAGGTACATAACCGCATTAAGCCAATCAGGGATAAAAAGAGAGCCGAGAAAAAGAAAGCTATTCAAAAGAAAAAAGAAAAACCAAGGCCTGTTTTTGAAGTTGGTGACCGGGTCAGGCTGGAGGACGGACGCGCGGTTGGCAGCATAGATAAAATTGAAAAGAATAAGGCTGTTGTAAATTATGGGATATTTACAACTAATGTAAGTGTAGAGCAGCTGGAACTCGTTGAGAAAAAGAAATGATTAAACTTCCTGATAATAAAGACCTTATCCTATTCGATGGCGTTTGCAACCTATGCAACCGTTCGGTTAATTTCGTTATCCGGAATGATAATTCCAATCGCTTTGTCTTCGCCCCGCTCCAGTCAGGAACCGGCGAAGCTGTTATAAAAGAATTCGGCATTGATACCGTAAAAACGGATTCCATTCTACTGCTGACCTATGATAACAGATTATTCTACAAATCGACTGCTGTACTGAAAATCTCAAGACACCTGAAATTTCCTGTAAATCTTTCAGTAATATTTTTAATCGTTCCCACGATCATAAGGAATTGGGTGTATGATTATGTGGCCAGGAATCGTTACGCCTGGTTTGGGAAAAAGGATGCCTGCATGATTCCGACTCCCGCGATCAAAGAAAAGTTCCTCTCATAAAAAAACCCTGGATTAAGGTATATCCAAGGTTTATTTACATTTAACAACTAACGAAAAAACTAAATGTATTTATAGCACATTCATTTTATAAAATAAAGATATCGAGTGATTCGGATCAAGGATAAAAATCTCGTTGAAGCGCTCGATTTTTTGATTAAAATTATCAATAAGCGAATTTAATCGATGAACGATTGCTCTACTTATCCAAATGGTGAGTTGACATAGTCAGATTGCGCTTTTCCTAAAAAACGGTGTTCAAACAGCCTGGATTAACTTTTCTTCAGAACGAACATTAACTCAGTTTAAAGTGTCCCCAGGATGCCTTTCCCTCTTTCGTAAAACATGGTAAAATATAAGCTGCCAGTTGATTTCTGATAATTTGAAGAGTATCATGGATAACGGATGTGTCGGGGCTACCGGGGCTGTTATTTTAAACTCTTCAAGATAAAATCCAGGTTTTTATTCTGGTTATCATTGGTTTTATAAGCCTCTGTAAAATATTTGCTTTTCCGAGCCAGGCCAAGGTCCTGTAACTTTCTGGCCACATCCATATATTCAAGGGACATTTTCCCGATCAGCAAAGGATCGAGATCACCACCTGACTTCGCATAATTATAAATACGTTTCAGTCCGCGCAGATAAAGATGATCCTTCGTAAACCCGCCTCCCCTGTGGACGCGTTGGGTGATGGAAAAAGCCTTGTCCCTGTTGAGCTTGTATTTATTGAAAAGCAAATCGAAGGTATCGCTAAAATTATAACCTCTCCTCAGGGTATCAACAGCAATGACCCGGTATGATAATTCCTTTAACCGTGTAAGGGTCAGGCAACCCGACATATATTCCGAATACACCGCAAGGCCTTCCTGGGTTTCCACGTTGTTCGGGATTCCGTTTGAAAAGATCTTGAGTGGCTGATCACAGGCATTAAAAGAGGTTACCAGGTGAACACCTATTTCATGGTTAGCCAAAACCTCAAGTTGATTTTTACTGAATTTATGATTCTTTCTCAGGATGAGTGTCTGGGTATTATTCCTGACCATGGCCGCCGCTGAGATATGCGGTGAAAAGCGAATTTCAAATTCGAAATCGTATCGCTTTGAGAATTCCCGGAAATACTCCCTCGCTTCGTTGGAGTCGAACATAGGAAGCATATCCGGGTTGAATTCAGAATCATCAAATCTGAGAATAAACTCAGCATTGTCGATATCCCTGTCATTCGGTGATCCAAAACTCTTCAGGCTGTTGTAGTAGAACTTCTTTCCCTGACCGATGTTCTCGATGCATTCAATTAGCCCGGAATGATCATAAATTATATCCTCATACAGCTTTCTGATGTCATCATCCTCAATACGCTCAAGGCGCTGTGTAAAAAACAAGCGATGTAGTTTATACCCGTCAAACTTGATCTTGGGGTATTTGTACTGAGGCTCGTAATTGTATTTGGAAGAATAGAATTTCTTTTTCTCCTGCTCTATGTTAAGCGGATTGATATAGGTAAGCAATTCGATTTTCCTGACCAGGCGGTCCAGGTTTTTGTCTATATCAAAAACGTCTTTGTAGGCTGCAACAAGGTCATCCTTCATCATCAGGGTTTGTGTTTATTAAAGGTTTCTTCAGCATGTTCTCTTAATCTTAGCCGGAGTTGTGATTCAACGGCATGTACCACCTCCGGATATATTGTCCTGGTATATTCGTCGCAATAGACCTTCGCGATCTCGGTTGCCAGAACCAGAGTGTTATCAAATTTATTGGTGATATGCTTTAAAAAATACCCATTACCGAAGAAGGTGTTATTAATATCAGCAGTTTGGGGAATGTTGTGAGGAAACTCTATTTCAGAAAGGCTCTTTCTCCATTTTTCAACCTCTTCCCCCCAACGTTCATTGTCGATATTGTGGGTGCCCAAATTCCATGTCGGTACTTCCCTGTCCCAGCGTTTCCAGTTGTAGCTATGCATATCATAAACCACACAAACTCCGAATTTTGATTCAATTTTACCAACCAATGCATCTACCACGGAATAGAAATTCTGATGCTTCCTCAGGCTTCTTTGCTTCATGGCCTCATCAAGGGGTTCACGCCATAATTGTTTTCCCCAGGCGGTCACGAAAACAGCTTCTTCTGGAGGCCGATTCAGGTCGTATTCAAACCTCGAGTCACATCCGGCAATCAATATGGGTTGTGAGGCCACCATATTTTTAGTCTCAGGGTCCTCCTCATACCAGCGGTCATAACCGGAATGCAAGCAATTGTCCCACAACTCCCTCCGGAAATGATGTCCGTCATGAATAGCCGCACAGGCGTAAGGGACGTAGGCTTCCACCTTGACCGTAAATGAATAATCGGGTGTCACAGCATGAAAGGCTTTCTCAGCCTCAATCCGGTCTACGATCTCTTCAACCGAAAGACGTTCAATTTTCATTCAAAAAGTCTTTTAAGAAAAGTAAACATGTTTTTTTCGAGCAAGTCGTAACTCCCGTCAGAATGGAACATCAGCTTGAGGTCTGCATGAAACGATTCCAGGTCCTGCTTGCTGTAATTATGCTGCTCAAGAGCAGCCATGATCTTCTGTATACTTTGGTAATCATTATCCTCACTGAATTCGCTATGAATCCTCTGGAAAGTCTTATGATCAACTCTTGAGATAATCATATTTCGCTCTTTGTTGGATTCCTTAAAATCGGAGTTGGCTGCATAAAGCAGCAGGTAAGCGATGAATTCCTCTTTAGTCCAATTAGGTGCTTCCATCTCAGGCCTCTTCCACGGTTTTTCGAAGTTTGGCACGCCGGTCGAAGGCATGAAGTTTGTCCTGAACCTTGCTTTCTATAAAGTCGATAACCCGTTCTTCTACCTTGATCTTAGGTTTATACACTTTGTTAATGTAGGTGATGCCTCCGGGAGACATCACATTCACTTCTACCAGCTTTCCCCCTATCACGTCAATTCCCACAAAATAAAGGCCGTCCTTCACCAGTTTCGGGCCAATTTGTTTGCACAAGGACTTTTCTTCCCTGGTAAGTGAATGTTTCTGAACGCTTCCGCCAGCAGAAACGTTCGACCTGTGATCGCCGCTGCCGGGCACACGCCTCATCGCTCCAACCGGCTCACCATTTAAAAGAAGAATACGGACATCTCCCTTATCGGCCCCTTCAATATAATCCTGAAGAATCACATAATTAGAAGATCCGTCAGAACCTGAAATATAGAAGTCAAGAAGCGAATTGATATTGCTCATGGCCGACTTTTCAATGAGGATAACCCCAGAGCCGCCAAATCCATTCTATGGCTTGAGGATCATTTTATCTGCATCAGAATCCTTGATCATCTGGATAAGATAGTCCTTGTTCTTAGAGACATGGGTTGCAGGTATTATATTACTGT
>JBFKFP010000098.1:0-10377 GCA_041618535.1 Flavobacteriaceae bacterium | reverse complement strand
TTGAATTAACAGTATTCGTTGAAAGCGTCCATCAGGTTTTCGGCAATCATTTCAGCCGGGCGGCCTTCTATATGATGACGTTCAAGCATATGAACAAGCTCTCCGTCTTTAAAAAGGGCCATGCAAGGTGAGCTTGGCGGGAACGGGATCATATGTTCTCTTACTTTTTCAGTAGCCTCCCTGTCAACACCGGCAAATACGGTTACCAGGTTGTCAGGACGATTTGCATTCTGCAAACTGAGCCTTGCACCTGGTCGTGCATTGGCCGCCGCACATCCGCAAACAGAATTCACGACCACAAAAGTGGTGCCTGGTTTTGACATGGCATTTTCGACATCTTCAACAGTGTGCAGTTCATCAAAGCCGATATTTGTGAGGTCTTCACGCATTGGCTTTACAATTTCAGCTGGATACATAGTTCAATTTTTTAATATTCTGTGCACAAAGATAGGCAATTGTGTAACATATGCATCAGATGAACAACTAACAAATGTTATATTTACCCATAATTAAAATCTATACGATTCATGAGTGTTTCCAAGTGGATTGGCGCTGGTCTTGGATGGTCCTTTGGCGGGCCCATCGGTGCAATAATCGGATTGGCGCTGGGAAGTCTTATCGATGCTATAAGTAATGGGGAGAGGAGCCCGCTCCTTGGTCAGGGCAGGCCACGGCCCGAGCAAGACCGGAGACCTCACCGGCGAGCGAGGAGAACGGAAAATCCTCAAACCCAGTCCGGAGATTTTGAAGTCAGCTTATTGATACTGGCCTCGGTGGTAATAAAGGCCGATAATCACCAGGACCAGCGAGAACTTGACTTTGTGCGTCAGCAATTTGCCACAATGTATGGCAAACAACGCGCTAACCATGCCTTTAAGCTTTTCAAGAATATCAACAAACAGAATGTTTCCACCAGGCAGGTTTGTCTTCAGATAAGGCAGATGATGGATCACCCGTCACGACTCCAGTTATTGCATTTTCTCTTTGGAATAGCAAAGGCCGATCAGTTTGTTACTGAGGATGAGATCAGGCAGATCTATACCATCTCGGGATATTTGGGAATTAGCAACAAGGATTTTGAGAGCATCAAGTCTATGTTCTACAAGCAAAAGGACTTCGCCTATAAGATCCTCGAAATTTCCAGGGACGCCTCCGACGATGAAGTAAAAAAAGCCTACAGGAGAATGGCTAAAAAATACCATCCGGATAAGGTTGTTCACCTTGGCAAAGAACACCAGGAAGGTGCGGAGGAAAAATTCAGACAGGTTCAGGAAGCTTACGAGACCATACAGAAAGAGCGCGGATTCTAATGGCTGTTTCGCGTACAAAAACATACTCAAAGGCTGTGATCTTTGATATGGACGGCACCATAGTGGATAATATGCCGGTTCATATAGAAACCTGGCTTATTTTTATCCGTCAACACGGGATCAATCTCAGCCGGGAGGGCTTTCTCGAGCGTATGCATGGCAATTTAAGGGAGATAATTTCGCGGGTCTTTGAAATTGATCCTGACGACCCTCAGGTCATGATACTGGGTCAGGCCAAGGAAAAATTCTATCGTGACACTTACAGGGGCAAGGTGAAGGAAATCAGAGGGTTCACCCAAACTTTATTGAAATTGGCAGACCATGATGTGAAGTGTGGTTTGGCCACTATGGGCGACACCCCCAATATTGACCTGGTTATAGATGAACTTGATGTACGCGCCTATTTTCACACCATTATCGGGGGCCATCAGGTTGAAAGGGGCAAGCCACATCCCGAAATTTTTGAAAAGGCTCTTTTAAGATTAAACCTGGAACCTGCCGATTGCCTGGTTGTGGAAGATTCATTATCAGGAGTAAAAGCAGCTGTAAGTGCGGGCATTCCGGTGGTGGGGATCACAACCACTCACAGTTACGATGAATTGCTTGAAGCGGGTTGTATGACTGCTGCACAGGATTATCTAAAATTAGATCTCCTTGAATGGATAACAGGATAAACCGGGTTGTTAATTCAAGGTGTACCTTATGCCAAGGAATAAGCGCCGGCCCTGGTTGGGGCCATACACATATGAGGGATCGAAAGTTAGGGCATAAGGATTATCATCGGTAGGGATCACATCTCCATTTGAGTCGAATTGAACATTCTCATCGAATGGGTCTTCTGCACGTGCTATAATGAAAGGATTTCCCCTGTTCGGCGTCCAGTTTAACAAGTTCTTGATACCCCCGTATATTTCTATGTTCTTGAACCCGTCGAAGGTTGCTTGTATATTCTGAATGCTCCAGGTTGGGGAATATTCAGAACGGGGATCAAGGGGGCCGAGTAATGGCAGCCGCATCGGGCCATAGATATTTCCCGTGTAGTCAAAGGATAGATCGGTTGCATAGTTTTTATATGAAAAGCCCCAGGTTCCCATAAATTGCTCGGTCAGGATTTGTTGTTTGGTGACCCCCTCTTCGGTCTGGTCAACATCCTGGAATGTTACCCCGGCCATGAATTTAATACCACTTCCGAATGAGGCATCAAAATTAACACTTACCCCACGGCTCTGTGCTTTGCCGTCGAGGTTGTCATAAATAATCTGATTGGGGTTGCTGTCGTAATCCGGCAGAATTATATTGGTAAAATAGGTATACCAGGCAGAGGCATCCAGGCTGAAGATCATTCCCTTTTTTGAATAGAATTTTTTAAGGTAGTTCAGGTTGATATTGATCGATCTTTCCGGCTTGAGTTCTTCCGAGATAATTACTTCTCTAGAGCCGGTGACTGCTGCATGGTCTTCTGTGAACAGGTTTACCACCCGGAAACCTGTACCTGCATTAAGACGGATAACATCGTCCTGTCCGGGTTTGAACTTATAGGCTAAACGCGGGGTGAAGATGTTACCGTGCCTAGCATCATAATCATAGCGAGCCCCAAGAAGCATTTCATGCCGACCACCCAACGCGAATTCATCCTGTACAAAGAGAGAGGGGATAACGACCTCATCAGAGTTTATGGTTGCCGGGGTGTTATCATTGTAAAAGTTGTATCTGGCTGATGCCCCGAACAGAAAATTGTGTTTCCCAATCTGCTTGTCCCAGCTCAATTGGCCAAACCCGATACGCTGAATGGCGAGGTAGGGCATATTCCCATAAACCGAATTCTGATCATGATCTGTATAGGAAAACTGGAACATCATTTTTTCGTCTATGGGAAGCTGGTAGTTGCCGAGAAGTTCAAATCGTGAGGTATATATGCTTTCACCGTAAACCTCATCTCCCCCTCTGAAGGCCGGGGTCCAGTTCATCTCACCGCCCCATCTGTCTTCATAGAAGAAACGCCCTGCCAGGGTGAATACCCTGTTCTCCGATCGGTTGAAATCCCATTTCTGAAAGATGGAAAGCCGGTCCTGCAGGGTGAGGTCGGTAAAATTGTCATTATTGTTATCGATCGGGTTGCTGTAGTTGAAATAGTTTATTCCCAGGAGCAGATCGGCATCTGAACCAACTGAGGTTTTAAAGCCTATATCCGCGTTGATCTCGCCCCAGCCTGATCCGAAAGTATCAACAAAGGCCCTCGGGGCGTTTTCCGGGATTTTGGTGATTATGTTTATCAACCCGCCAACTGCTTCGCTCCCGTAAAGGGACGAGGCTGGACCTTTAACGATCTCTACCTGCTCGATCAGGGAATTCGGAATACCAGAAAGTCCGTAAACGGTAGAAAGTCCGCTAACAATAGGCATCCCGTCTATCAGGACCATTGTATACGGGCCTTCAAGGCCATTGATGTGAATATCTCCTGTATTGCACACCTGGCAATTTAATTGTGGCCTTACTCCATTTACGTTTTGCAGGGCTTCAAAGATATTTGCAGTTGGGTTCTTTTTGAGAAAAGTGGGAGTATATACTTCAACCGGCACCGGACTTTCAAGCCGGGAGACCGCTTTAAGGGTCCCGCTTATCACGACCTCATCCAGCATATCAGATTCGTCAAGATTGAAATTGACAATGATGGTATCACCAAGCAGCTCAATCCGTTTCTCTACGCTTTTAAGCCCTGTAAATGAGGCTACTATGGTGTAAGTCCCGGGTTTTATACCGGTGATAAGATAATTCCCGCTATCATCAGAGGAACTGCCATAAGGCGAACTTTTTAAGTAGATATTGGCATAAGGTAAAGGCATATCATAAGAGGTTACCGTCCCCTTTATCTGTTGAGCCTGTAAAAGCGCGGAAAAGCAAACAAGCAGTAGTGTGAATAGCCTAATCATGCAATATCTTTAAACAAAGGTAAAAAAATATTTAGGCAAGTCTAAAAATATTTGTTAATTTCGTTGTATGAGAAATACGAGAAGCGAAGAAAACTACCTTAAAGCCATTTATCACATCAGTGATCAGGGGGCGGTTAAAGTGAGCACCAATGCTCTTGCAACTCGTTTAATGACAAAGGCCTCGTCGGTGACAGATATGATTCAAAGACTTTCGGAAAAGGGGTTGGTCAACTATATGAAATACCAGGGTGTTAGGCTGACACCCGAAGGAGAGAAGGTGGCTATAAAGATCATACGGAAGCACAGGCTATGGGAAGTTTTTCTCGTGGAGAAACTGAATTTTTCATGGGATGAAGTTCATGATGTGGCCGAACAACTCGAACATGTTCGTTCGGAAAAACTCACTGCTGAACTGGATGCCTATCTTGGATTTCCTACCCATGATCCGCATGGCGATCCGATTCCCGATAGTGAAGGACAGTTCAAGCCATCGCAAAAGGTTGTCCTGGCCGAGGTTGATCCCGGGTCTGTTTGTTTTTGTGTAGGAGTTGTTGATTCATCATCTAAATTCCTGAGATACCTTGACAAGAATGGAATTAATCTTGGCACCCAGCTAAAGGTTTTGTCGAAGGAGACCTTCGATGATTCGATGACGATTAAAACCAAGGAGAAGACCAAAGTCATCTCAAACTTGATCGCGAAGAACCTATATGTAATAATCAATTAGAAGATATGGACCAAATCCTGAACTATTTTGAATCTATAGATCCCATTTTGGGAGCCTTGTATGCCTCCTTATTTACCTGGATACTGACCGCTGCCGGTGCCGCACTTGTCTTCTTTTTCAAAGGCATGAACCGCGCACTCCTGGATGGAATGCTTGGTTTTACAGGCGGCGTGATGGTGGCCGCCAGTTTCTGGAGTCTTCTGTCGCCAGGAATCGAAATGAGTCCGGGAGAGGGATTTGTAAAAGTAATTCCTGCAGCCGTCGGATTCGCCCTTGGTGCCATATTCATTTACGGACTGGATAAACTTCTTCCTCACCTGCATATCAATTTTAAAGAAAGCGAAAAAGAAGGGGTGAAGACCCCCTGGCACAGAACAACGCTACTGGTGCTTGCCATTGCCCTTCATAACATCCCGGAAGGACTTGCCGTAGGGGTTTTATTCGGGGGCGTTGCGGCCGGTATGCCCGAAGCTACAATAGGAGGAGCCGTAGCCCTCGCCTTAGGGATCGGCATACAAAATTTCCCGGAGGGACTTGCGGTTTCCATGCCTCTGAGACGAGAAGGGGTAAGTAAGTTTAAGAGCTGGTGGTACGGTCAGTTATCAGCTATTGTTGAACCTATTGCCGCCGTTATCGGGGCTGTTGCCGTAACCTTTTTCACTCCGGTTCTGCCATATGCTCTGGCTTTTGCTGCCGGGGCCATGATCTTTGTTGTGGTTGAAGAAGTAATCCCGGAAACACAGAGGGATAAATATACAGACATTGCCGTTCTTGGCTTTATCGGTGGTTTTATCATCATGATGACCCTCGATGTGGGATTGGGGTAATATTTCACCCCTGATAAATTGAATATTCCTTATCTTCAGGCTCATTAAAAATGAGACCACCATCATGACAAGATATTTTCTTCTTCTCGTACTTTTTGCATTAGTGAACGGCTACGGGCAAATTCAGAAAAAACCGTTCCAGGCGCTGGATGTGTTCGGACTGGAATTCGTTTCCGATCCGCAAATTTCCCCGGATGGCAGCGAGGTTGTGTACCGCAGAAATGGATATGATATCATGGAGGACCGCAGGGTAGGAAACCTCTGGATCATCAATAGTGATGGGAGCAACCATCGGAAGCTAACCTCCAGGGAGGTAAGCGAATCCCAGGCCAGTTGGTCTCCCGATGGAAGGCGACTCGCATTTGTAAGTTCTACCGATGAGGGAAGCGAACTGTATATGTACTGGATGAAGAGTGGCCAGATTGCGAAATTGTCCCAGTTGGAAAGATCCCCGGGAAATCTTGTCTGGTCGCCGGATGGGAGTCATTTGGCATTCAGCATGTTTGTAGATGAGAAACCACCGGTTGTGGCCAGTATGCCTGAGAAGCCAAAGGGCGCCAAGTGGGCCGATGCCCCCCGGATCACCGACAGGCTGAAACACGAAGCCGATGGAACAGGCTATATGCCGACCGGGTTTACCCATATTTTCATAATTCCTGCTGAAGGCGGAACGGCCAGGCAACTAACCAGCGGAAACTTTAATCATAGAGGGAATCTATCTTTTTCTCCTAGCGGAGCGTACATTTACTTTTCTTCAAACAGGAACACTGATTGGGAATACGACTTCAGGAACAGTGAAGTATACAGGGTTGATGTAGCCACCAAAGAGATCGAGCAGCTCACAGACCAGCAGGGACCTGACAGCAATCCGGTGGTCTCACCTCAAGGCGATAAAATCGCATTCTTAAGCTTTAAAGACAAGGTCCAGGCTTACCAGACAAGTCAATTGAACATCATGAATCCGGATGGTTCCGGGCGGAAGATCCTGACCGCAGACCTGGACAGGAGTGTAGAGGACATTCACTGGGATAAGGATGGGAAAGGCCTTTATCTTTTATATGACGACAAGGGTAACACCAAGATCGCCTATGTGGATTTGAACGGAAAACTCAAAAAACTGGCCGACAACCTCGGCGGAAATTCCATAGGCCGTCCTTATGGCGGGGGTTCTTTCTCTGTTTCGCTTAACGGCCGGGTAGCTTATACATATACAACGCCCTATCATCCTGCAGAATTGGCCGTATTTGGCCCGAAGATGAAACTGAAAAAAATAACGGATCTCAATAAAGATGTTTTAGGGGAGCGTGAGCTTGGAAAAGTTGAAGAGGTCTGGTATAAATCGAGCGTAGATGGCCGTGATATACAGGGATGGATCGTGAAACCACCGCAGTACGATTCCTCAAAAAAATACCCATTGCTGGTTGAAAATCACGGAGGGCCTATTTCCAATTACGGTGATCGTTTCACCGCTGAAATCCAGCTATATGCTGCAGATGGCTACCTGGTCTTCTACCCTAACCCTCGGGGCAGTACAAGTTACGGGGAAGAATTCGGGAACCTCTTATATCACAACTACCCGGGAGAGGACTATAATGATGTAATGGACGGGGTTGATCACCTGATTGAAAAGGGACTGGCAGATCCTGATGAACTTTACGTTACCGGTGGAAGTGCGGGAGGAATAATGACGGCCTGGATCATCGGCAAGAACAATCGTTTTAAAGCAGCTGTGGTCGCTAAGCCTGTGGTGAACTGGATTTCTAAAACCCTGGTCGCTGATAATTATTACGGATACGCCTATTCCCGTTACCCCGGTCAACCCTGGGAAAACTGGGAGACATATTGGAAGTTCTCGCCCATATCATTGGTTGCTAATATCGAGACCCCGACCATGGTGATGGTAGGCATGAATGATCTGAGGACACCGCCCAGTGAGGCCAAGCAGTTATATCATGCCTTGAAATTGAGAAAAATAGAAACGGTATTGGTGGAAATTCCTGGCGCCTCTCACGGCATTGCAAACCGGCCCAGCCAGTTGATCACCAAAGTGGCTCATACCCTGGCATGGTTGAATAAATACAGGGATGAGAAGTAAACTCAATGACAACCACAGTTGTCCTCATCGCATGCTGAGGAATGGGATTTCCTTTTTGGCGACCAGATGAATTTCCGAATCAGGAACATTAAAGCAAGCAACACAGCTATAACTACAATCGTTGTTTGAATACTCTCGTTGGTCATTGTTACCTAAGTCTAAATTTCTATAACTTACTTACACTATTTCAAGATCTGGTAAACTATTAATGCAATTACATAAGCCAGGCCGGTCATGAATACCAGCTGGGCCAGCGGCCATTTCCAGCTATTCGTTTCGCGCTTTACTATGGCTAATGTGCTCATGCACTGCATGGCAAATGCATAGAACAGAAGCAAGGAAATGCCAGAAGCAAAATTGAACAGGGGAACGCCGGAGACGGGATTGATCTCCTTTTTCATTCGGTTCTTAATGGTTGCTTCATCGTCTTGTCCAACGCTGTAAATGGTTGCCAGCGTTCCTACAAAAACTTCCCTTGCTGCAAATGAACAGATTACGGCAATCCCTATCTTCCAGTCGTAACCAAGAGGCTGAATTACTGGTTCAATCGCTTTCCCTGCCACCCCAATCAGTGAGTGTTTCAGCTTATGGCTGGCGATTCGTGATTCTATTTCTTCTTCGGAAAGATTATCTGCAGCTACCTCCATTCGTACAATGTAATCTGCATTGTTAAATTGACGGCCAATTCCTGTTGATGCTAAAACGAACAAAATGATCGAAATGGCGAGGATGATCTTACCGGCCCCGAACACAAATGCCTTGGTTTTTTCTACAACAGTGATCATCACATTCCGAAGCAAGGGAATTTTATAATTGGGCATTTCGATAACAAAATAACTCTTGCTTCTTAAAGGCAGAATTTTGTTTAGCAGAAAGGCGGAGAATACTGCCGACCCAAAACCCAGAAGATACAATAACATCAGGGTGAGTGCCTGGTAGCTTAATCCCATAAATCGTCCCTCCGGTATAACGAGAGCTATGATAATCAGGTATACTGGCAGCCTTGCAGAACAGGTTGTGAACGGCACCACCAGTATGGTTATAAGACGTTCTTTCCAGTTTTCAATGTTTCTGGTTGCCATAACGGCCGGGATAGCGCATGCAGTTCCCGAAATAAGCGGGACAACACTTTTACCGCTCAGGCCAAAACGGCGCATTACCCGGTCCATAAGAAAAACTACCCGGCTCATATAACCGCTTTCCTCCAAAACCGATATGAATAGAAAAAGAAATGCGATCTGGGGAATAAATATCAGTATGCCCCCAAGTCCGGGTACAATCCCTTCCGCAAGCAGATCGGTCCCCATTCCGGCCGGTAGCACTGATTTTAACCAATGAGAGAGAGTGGCAAAAGCCCCGTCTATAAAATCCATAGGGACCGTTGCCCAGTCATAGATGGCCTGGAAAATAGCCAAAAGGATCAAAAAGAAAATAACATATCCCCAGACCTTATGAGTCAATATCCGGTCAAATCTTGCTCTTAAGCCGGTAGCCTTTGAGGTGTCTATGGTCTGGCCCACTTTCAACACCGAGTTGATGAACTGGTAGCGTTTGATGGTTTCTTTCTGCTGAAGCCGTTTTAATTCGGAGATCGATTTCGTTTTGAATTTCTTAATGTCGATCGTATTCCTGGAGACCTTACCGAAATTCACGTCCTGGGAGATAACCAGCCAGAGTTTATACAGATCCTGGTTCGGGAAAGCTTGTTTTAAACTGTCAAAATATTCCGGGTCTATCCTTGAAGTGTCCAGGCAGGGCTCGGTTGGTAGATCCTTGTAACTGTTGATGATGGATTTCAGCTCGTCTATCCCCTTGTTTTGCCGTGTACTGACAACAGCTATCCGCGTATGTAATTTTTTCTCAAGTAAAGGAATATTTAAAGAAATCCCCCGCCTTTTCATCCTGTCGGCCATGTTGATGACCAGAACGGTCGGGATCTTAAGGTCCTTGATCTGTGTAAATAAAAGCAGATTTCGCTTAAGGTTCTCAACATCGGTCACAATAACAGCTACATCCGGGTAATTCCTGTCGTTCTTATTCAGAAGAAGGTCAACCACGACATTTTCATCTAATGAAGAAGCGTTAAGGCTATAGGTGCCGGGAAGATCGATGATATGTGCTTTCAGGCCACGCTGAAGTGCACAGACACCTTCTTTTTTATCGACTGTTGTTCCTGGATAATTGCTCACCTTTTGCTTCAATCCGGTGAGGGCGTTAAAAACAGATGTTTTACCGGTGTTGGGATTCCCGATAAGGGCCACATTGATCTGTTTACCCATCCGTTTTCTTGATTTGAATCAAAGCCGCGACCTGCCTTCTTATAGCGACATGGCTACCGTTGATGTTGAGGTATAAGGGATCTTTGTAGGGAGCGTACTGGATGAGTTCAACCTCATTCCCGGGCAGACATCCCATTTCGAGCAATTTCAATGGAATGTCATCTGAAGAGCTATCCGTAATTATACCCGATTCACCTTTCTTGAGGTCA
>JBFKFP010000097.1:0-10579 GCA_041618535.1 Flavobacteriaceae bacterium | reverse complement strand
TCGAAATCACTGCCGCCTTTACCACCACCCATAGGCAGTGTCGTTAGGCTATTCTTAAAGACCTGCTCAAACGCCAGGAACTTTAAGATGCTCTGGTTTACGGTGGGATGAAATCGAAGCCCTCCTTTGTATGGTCCGATGGCTGAGTTCATCTGAACTCTCCATCCACGGTTAACCTGGATCTCTCCTTTATCATCTACCCAACACACCCGGAAAGAGATTACACGTTCAGGCTCAACCATCCTGAGTAAGAGGTTTTTACCATAATAGATATCATGTTGAACAATATAGGGCAGGACGGTTTCCACAACCTCCTCGACGGCCTGAAGAAATTCAGATTCATGGCCGTTTCGAACTTTTACAAGTTCCATGAATTCTTGTACTGAACTATTCATGAAAGCAAACAATTAAGGATTTGACAATTTGTGCGTAAGATTAGAGTACAAAGATAGTTTTTATTTAAAGATTTGCCTTTATTTTTTTGAAATTCGCAATGGGTTGGGAATAATAAATTACTTAGTTTTAAAGTTATTAGTATGATAAAGGGGGATATGCATTTTATCGGATTTATTTGTAGTTTCGTCGATATTTTATATATTTGTCCACCTAATGCTCTCATTTCGCTGTGTAAGCCATGAACAACTTGAAACTTATACCTATACTATCCCTCCTGCTCTTATTTAGTTATCAGGGTTTTTCTCAGTTGGGCTTTTCACATGAGATTGGTGTCATTGCCGGACCTGTTCAGTTCAGATCAGATTACGGCAGCAGACTTAACGAGGAGACCAACATCGGGAACTCGGGAATTGGAATTGGCATTGTTCATTATATCAATTTCTCCTACAGGGCAGATTGTAACTGTTATACCACTGACACCTATTTCAATGATCATTTTAAGCTTAGAAGTGAAATTTCCTGGAACTGGACCAAATTGGATCATTTCGGCGAGTGGGTGGCTCCCGATAAAACCAGTCCGAATGCAGACAGATTAAGAGCTCATAGCGGTGAGGCCAACAATTTTGACATTGGGATGCAATTAGAGTACTTCCCTAAAAGTATCCGTTCCTTCCAGGCCTTTTCATATAAATTTGCGCCTTTTGTTAGTTTAGGTGTTCACTACACGACCTATAGTCCGAAAGCCAAAACAACCTATGGGGATCAGGATATCGAGAATGCGTCTAACTTCTATTCCTACTGGGAGCCCGGTTCCGTGAATCCTGAAAAAGGTTCTGTTTTTTCAATGGTAACCAGCGTAGGTGTGCGATACAAGCTCTCGATCCTGTCCGACTTGATGCTCGACCTTCGATGGCAATTGTATTTCGACGATTGGGTAGATGGATTGAATCACCAACTGATTTTCAATAAATACAACGACTGGCTTGTCTGGCTGAATTTCGGCTACATCTATTATCTGGACTAAAGGTTTATCTTCAACCGATTGCCCGGCGAAGATCCTCAATTAGATCTTCTTTGTCTTCAATTCCAACACTCAATCGGATCAAGGAATCGACAACTCCTGATTTTTCGCGTTCTTCCTTTGGGATGCTGGCATGAGTCATGCTGGCCGGATGACCCGCCAGGCTTTCCACCCCACCAAGTGATTCTGCCAGGGTGAAAACTTTTAGCCTTTCCACTATCCTGATAGCTTCCTCATAGTCATTCCCTTTTGTGACAAAAGACAGCATTCCTCCAAAACCCGTCATTTGGACCTTCGCGATCTCATGGTTTGGATGATATTTAAATCCAGGCCAATAAACCTTTTCTATCTTTTGCTGATCTTCAAGAAAATGCGCAACAGCTTCCGCATTCTCACAATGACGCTCCATTCTGACCGCCAAGGTTTTAATGCCCCTCAAAGTGAGAAAACTGTCCATAGGTCCACAGACTGCTCCACTGGCATTCTGAATAAAGTAGAGCTGCTCTGCGAGGTCTTCTCGATCCACTACAAGAGCCCCCATTATAACATCACTGTGTCCGCCCAAATACTTGGTTGCAGAATGCATCACTATATCTGCTCCCAGATCCAGCGGTCGCTGCAAATATGGGGTGGCAAAGGTATTATCAACCGCAAGGAGAATATTGTTTTCCCCGGCCAATCGAGACATTTGCTTGATGTCAATAATATTCATCATCGGATTTGTAGGGGTTTCAACCCAGATCAGGCGGGTTTTATCATTGATCAGGGCTTCAACGGCAGCCGCATCAGACATCCCGGTAAAATGAAACCTAATCCCGTATTTACTGAAAACCTTCGTAAACAGCCGATACGTTCCCCCGTAAAGGTCATTGGTTGAAATGACCTCATCCCCGGGCTGAAGCAATTTTATGACGGCATCAATAGCCGACATCCCTGAGGCAAAGGCAAGACCATAAGTGCCATTTTCAAGGCTTGCAAATGATCTCTCTAGCGCTCTCCTGGTCGGATTATGTGTTCTGGAATATTCGAAGCCTTTGTGGCCTCCGGGGGTAGATTGAGCGTATGTTGACGTTTGATAAACCGGAGGCATGACCGCTCCGTAAGCCGGATCATGCTCCTGACCACCATGAATGGCCTTGGTGTTGAATTTCATATGAATTGAATTGCTGCAACAAATTTAGCTTATAAATAGTTCTATTCAAACGCAAAACAATATCTTTAATAATATAAAATCACCCCTTAACATGCTTCGTATTATCCGTTTTATTCTTATTGGAATATTGATTCTTTCGTGTAAAGAAGAGCAAGTTCTGAACTTTTCCGTCTTTTCTGAAGTTTATGAGGAAAACGCCCGGATCGAGATCAATATCCCGGTTGCCGAAGGAGACTCACCTTTGAGTAACTCCATCAATAATACCCTTCAGCAGCAGATGGCGAATGCCCTTAGCTTCAGTGAGGATCCAGTTGATTCATTTGATCTAGATACTGCCATCCAAAAGTTTGATGGCGAATACAGGGATTTTAAATCTGACATCGAGGAAACTTCCCTGGTTTGGGAGGCTATTTTTGACGGAGAGGTTATTTATCAGTCGGAACAGGTTGTTTCTGTTGCCCTAAATAGTTATTTGAATACCGGGGGAGCCCATGGCAATATGACAATAAGCCTGCATAATTTCGATGGAAAGACAGGTCGGCTTCTGAATGCTGAAGACATCATTAGCGATATCGACAAGTTTACCGAATTTGTGAAACCTTATTTCCTTGCAGCGATCACTGAAAAAGATGACGGCAATTTTGATGACTACTTTTTCGGTGATCCGTTCCATCTTCCGGCCAACATAGGTATACATGAAGATGGAATCCTAATGCTCTACAATGTTTATGAAATCGGATCTTATGCACAGGGAATCACCGAGTTCACGATTCCATTTGAGGATGTCCAGGCGTTTTTGACAATTCAGTAACCGTTCTTTTTGCGAAGGTATTTTACAAATGGCCCCACGGTCAATCCCTGGCCAATAATTGAGAATACCACTATAGTGTAGGTGATCACCAGAATAAGTTCACGATGCATTTCCGTGGTAAGGCTTAGGGCCAGAGCGATGGAAATACCTCCCCGGAGGCCGCCCCATGTCATAATTAGGTTGGTTCCGGGTACGAAATCCAGTTTTTTAGTGAAGTATTTCACAGGCATCCACAGGGACAAATACCTGCTGAACAGAACTACCGGAATCGCCAGAAGTCCGGCAATAATGAATAACCGGTCAGATTTAAGGATAAGGATTTCCATCCCGATCAAAATAAAAAGAATGGTATTGAACAAAACGTCTATCAACTCCCAGAATTTATCGACATAGGTCTCTGTGATCTCAGACATGGCAGCATCTCTGGCCCGATCGTTTCCAATAACCAAACCAGCCGTAACCATGGCCAGTGGTGCCGAGATATGCCAGGCCTGGGCAAGAACGGTGCCCCCCATTACAGTGGCCAGGGTAAGAATGACCTCAACCTCATAATTATCTATGGTCTTCATCAGTCTGAATGTCAATTGTCCCAGTATTAAACCCAGTGCCAACCCTCCCAGTACTTCCAGGGCAAATAGCTTAACAATATCCAATGGTTCAAAAATTCCATTTCCCGATTTGGCAATGGTGAAAATGGTAAGAAAAATAACAACTCCCACTCCATCGTTAAAGAGCGATTCCCCAACAATTTTAGTCTCCAGTCTTTTCGGGGCAGAAGCATTCTTTAAAATCCCCAGAACAGCGATGGGATCGGTTGGAGAAATAAGGGCGCCAAATAGCAGGCAGTAAATAAACCTTATCTCAAAGCCAAGAAAATCGAGAAGGAAATACATCGCAATTCCTACGAGAAAAGTTGAGACCAGTATTCCTTTTGTAGCAAAGACCAGTATGGGCCAGCGCTGTACCTTCAGCTGTTTAAAATTGGTATGAAGGGCCCCGGCAAAAAGCAGGAAACTCAGCATAATATCAAGCAATACCGTTTTAAAATCGATTCTCTTTATAAAAGCCTTTTCCCGAAGAAGAAGAGTGTCATCAAACTGACCTATTCCGACAATCACAAGGGTAAACAACAATGTGATGATCATTAAACCAATTGTAATAGGCAGTTTTAGGAACCGGACATTCAGGTACCCGAAAACCGCTGCCAGTACCACAAGAAACGACGCAATTGAAAAGTAATCCATGAAGTTTAAAAGATTGCTTAAATGTAATTAAATTTGAAAACCATTTCGATCAAGTATGCGTAAAATATATTATATCAAAACATGCAACACCTGCATGAGGATCATCAAGGCATTAAAATTACCCGGAGATTTCGTTTTCCAGGATATAAAAGAGGATGAATTAAATGTTCAGCAACTGGAAGAACTGAAAGAACTGACAGGGACCTACGAATCGCTTTTCAGCAAGCGGGCCAAACTTTACAAAGAAATGGGATTGAAGGACCAGGAGCTGTCTGAGGCCGATTATAAGCATTACATCCTTCACCATTACACCTTTCTGAAGCGACCTGTTATCGTATTTGATAATCAGGTCTTTGTCGGGAATTCCAAATCCACAGTAGAGGCAGCTTACGCAGCTATTCACACATGATTTAAAAGTGATCGCGGGCCGGGAAGTGTTAAATTTCAAAAAAAATTGGATTCAGTCTGTAAAGGTTTATGTAGTTTTCCAGACCATTAAGAGAGTAAATCTTTTATGAATTCATTCGATTTCAAGTATTTTTCCTCGGTCGACCTCATAGAGGAACCCATTTGGGATGCGCTGGCCTGCAGTGAAAATATCTATTATACACCCGATTTTCTGCGAGCTTTCGAGGCTGCAAATGCTGATATAGACTTCACGTATATCCTGGTGATGCAAAATGAAAAGCCTGTGGCTTTCGCCAATACCCAGATCGTGACTATCGGCATCGAGACTATAACAAAAAATATCAAGATCAATGAAGCATTTAAAAATTTCATCAACAGGCTCTTAAGGCATTATCATATCCGTGTAATGTTCTGTGGAAATGTTTTTTTAAGCGGGGAATATGGAACCTTTTTATGCCAGGATGAGGATAAGATTCAAACTTTCAAAGCAATTGGAAAGGCGGTCACTCAACTGGCAAGAACCACCAAGCCTCTGAATGCAATTTTCGTCAAGGATTTTAAGAACGAATCTCTATATATTACCGATCAACTTAAAGGTTTGGAGTTTACCCCTATGCACGTAGAGCCCAATATGATGATACACCTGGACCCGGATTGGACAAATTTCGATGATTTCAAATCGGCCCTTAAATCGAAATACAGGGTAAAGGCGAATAAAGCAGACAGCCAGAGTGCGGCCCTCCAAATTAAGACCATGGAAGTCGGGGACATCCTAAACCACAAGGATCAATTGCAAAACCTCTACGAAAACACCATAACCAATGCGAATTTTAATGCCCAGGTTTTAAACCTGGACACATATATTCTTTTAAAATCTACTTATCCGGAACAGTTTTTTGTTCGCGGTTATTTTCTTGAGGAAGAACTTGTCGGATTTATGTCGGCCATGGTAAACGGTGATCATTTAGACGCTCATTTTATCGGCCTCAATTATAAACTTAACAGGCAATTTGCGATCTATCCCAGGATATTGAATGATTATGTAAGGCTTGGTATATCATGCAAGGCAAGCCAGATCAATCTCGGTCGGACAGCTTCAGAGATCAAGAGCACGTTGGGAGCGGTTCCGGAAGAACTGACATGCTACATTCGCCATAAATATGGAATTCCCAATAAATTAATGCGCCCCTTTATAAAGTCTGTGAAAATAAAAACCTACCGTCAACACCAGCCTTTCAAGAAAAAAAAAGAGGCGAAAATCGCCTCTTGAATTCCATTGTCAATAATTAAGTCCAGGCATTTATAAGTCCTCCCATAAGGGCCATGGTGACCACCCAATACCCGGCATTGATCAGAACATATCGAAATGATTTTTGTTCGAATAAGGAATTGGTGGCCAAAACCGGCAATGCGACGAACAATCCAATCATCGAGCCATGAAGGGCTCCATGTTTAAAAGTTAAAAAGGGTTCAGTACCGTGTGGCTCTCCAGGGCCACCTCCCAGGAAAACCTGAGGCCATATAAAAAAGGCGATAAGGAAGGCCATAACCACGGCCAGACCATAAGTCTTTGCCGGATTCACCTGTTTAGCTTTTTCTTCTGTCATCCCCGACTCCTTCATCCAGGCCGAGCCAAAGACCTTCGGATTGTACCAGATAAAGCCGGTGACAAGAGGTAAAATTGATGCGACGATAAGGGCAAGCCAATTGATATTCATTTCTTCCATTATGAATTGATTTAAATAAGTTCTAAGATTGAAAATAGTTAAAATTCACTGAATTCACATCCTCACTTTAAGTCTCGGGGCCTGATGCCCGCTTTCCTGATCTCCGGTCTCTCAATAGTTCGGAATCGATTGGCTTTGGGAAACGAAAGGATTTTTACTTTTATTGATTCTGAAAGTCGTCCCAATTTACGTGATTCGAGGTCGATCCAGGAAAAAAGGATCTCGCTGAATGCCAGGTTCAGTCCTTCCTCGTTGTAGAAATTATGCTCAATTTTGATAAATTGGGCATCTTCCGTCATGCCTACGATTTCCAGGCTAACCTTAATCTTATCTGCTAATTTGACCTCTCTGAAATAATAGATATGCTCATACAAAGCTATTGGCCCCAGTCCAGATTCTCTCATCAGACTGAGATCCAACCCCATCTCTGCAAAGAAAGACATCCTGGTATGGCTCATATATTCAACATAGCTGGCGTTCCCCAGATGGGAATTCGCATCGATGTCACCCCACCGTATATCAAAATCTTTAAAAAACATTGGCAATCCGGTTTGCAGGCAAAGTTAAGTATAGCCTTTTTAAGTATTTAAGATTACTGTTATAAACTGCGGCATTTGGTTATCTTTGCTCTTGTTATTAAAGCCTTTGTATGATAAGATCTATGACGGGTTACGGCAAGTCCGTAGTTCAACTTCCGAATAAGAAACTGACCATCGAAATCAAATCACTGAACAGCAAGAACCTGGATCTTAATGCCAGGATGCCGCTAATATATCGGGAACGCGAGCTGGATATCCGAAAACTGTTGGCCAATCAGCTTTTGAGGGGTAAGATTGATTTCTCGATTTATCTTGAAACCACTGGTGAGGCAACTTCATCCAAGGTAAATCAGAATATGGTACAGGCTTACATGAATCAGTTAAAAGAAGTAGTTGATGCAAGCGAGCTAGAGTTAATCCAGATGGCCATCCGAATGCCGGATGCGGTTACCACAGACAGGGAGGACATAGATGAGGAAGAATGGGCTGTTATTGTTGAAGCCGTTAAAGACACGATAAAAAAAATTCAGGAATTCAGGAAACAGGAGGGATCAGCTTTAGAAGAAGACTTTGAATCACGGTCACAAGCCATAGCCGGATTGTTGGAAAAAGTAGACGAGATTGATCCTGAAAGGCTTGAAGCGATCCGACAGAAGATCAGAAAGGGAATAGAGGATCTCAAGGAAAATATTGATGAGAACCGATTCGAGCAGGAATTGATCTATTATATTGAAAAATACGACATTACAGAAGAGAAGGTAAGGCTGAAAAACCATTTGCAATACTTTGATTCCTCCCTGAGAAGTTCTGAATCCAACGGGAAGAAACTGGGGTTTATCTCTCAAGAGATCGGCCGTGAGATCAACACAATCGGATCGAAGGCCAACTTTGCTCCTATGCAGAAGCTGGTGGTTCAGATGAAAGATGAACTGGAAAAAATCAAGGAGCAATTACTAAATGTCCTTTAAGGATTGGGAAGCAAATCAAAAGCATGCACACGGGAAAACTTATCGTCTTTTCAGCACCTTCAGGATCGGGTAAAACATCAATTGTCAAGAGGTTGCTTGAACGGCCCGAGTTAAACCTGGAATTCTCAATATCGGCAACTTCAAGGCCAATTCGCGGCAATGAAGCAGATGGTAGAGATTATTATTTCATGACATCCGAGGCTTTCATAGAGAAGATCAAGAATGACGAATTTCTCGAGTGGGAAGAAGTTTATCGCGATAATTTCTACGGAACCCTGAAAAGTGAAGTGAAGCGCATCTGGGCAAATGACAAACATGTCATTTTTGATATCGACGTTTCGGGCGGATTGCGAATAAAGCGCAAATACCCTGAAATAACACTGGCCGTATTCATAAAACCTCCCAGTATTGACGAATTAAAGATCAGGCTGAAGAAACGCAGAACCGAAAATGAGGACAAAATCAATATGCGTATAGCCAAGGCGTCTGCCGAACTGGCTACAGCCCCTTTATTTGACGTGATTATCGAAAATGATGTTCTTGAAGATGCCATTGAGGAAGCCTATAAAACCGTCAATTCTTTTTTAAACGTTGATGACAGCGATAAGTAACAAGAAAATAGGGTTGTTTTTCGGTTCGTTTAACCCGATTCATATCGGTCATCTGGTCATAGCCAACCATATAGTTGAATTTTCCTCCCTTGACCAGGTCTGGTTCGTGATCAGTCCGCATAGCCCTTTCAAAGAAAAAAAATCCTTACTTGCAGATCACCATCGTTATCAGATGGTTTTCAGGGCTGTTGAGGATTATCCAAGGCTTCAGGCCAGTGATATAGAATTCGGACTTCCCCAGCCAAATTATACCATCAATACCATGACCTACCTGGAAGAAAGATATCCCGGTAATGAATTCGCCTTAATTATGGGGGAGGACAATTTAAAGAGTTTTCATAAATGGAAGAATTATGAAATTCTGATAGAGAATCATGACATTTTCGTTTATCCCAGGTTGGGTTCAGCTGAGGTTGAGACCAGGTTCAAGAATCACCCCAGGGTCTTTAAAATCGATGCACCGATCATGGAGATCTCTTCTACCTTTATCAGGAAGAGCATCAGGAAAGGTAAGAACATCAGGCCTATGCTGCCTGATCCCGTTTGGAAATATCTGGATGAAATGAACTTTTACAGATAAAAAAATCCTGAACCAAAGGCTCAGGATTTAATTTTTATTTCTGTTTATATTTCTATTTCAATACGGGGTCATCATCACCACCGCCTCCTCCGTCACCGAGACATCCGGTGAGAAGTGCATCTACGTACATAGCCCAGCTGTTTCCTCCGAATCCGGTTCCTTCACACCAGGCTGTCTCACCACCCGTTGGTCCGCTAACTTCAGCATGAGCCGCAAAGCAGAAATCTTCGGTCAGTTCAGAGATAGGGAAAGTATAAATAACCTCATTGGTTCCACCGGGATGCTCTGAAGAGTGCTCAAAGTGACCAATTTTCGGATTATCCGATCCAGTTAATGGAACCCATTGCTCATTGCAATCGCCAATACTTAAGTGAGTGGCACCAATCGTCCATTCCGGATTGGCCAGGTAAGTGATTATTATTTGTTCACCAACCGTTTCTGCAGAAATATAACCGGCATCGTGATATTGACCGGCTACAAGTCGGACTTGCAGGCATTCAGTCATTTCGTTTCGACTAAGATTGAAGTTTACTTTAGCATCAAAAACTTCAAATAAGGATTCTCTGCTCGATTGTTCGGGATTTACAGATTCAACATCGCATGCGAAAAACGAAAGTGCCATTACGACAAGTAGAATCGGGGGCGTAATTCTTTTCATAATTAAAAATTTATATTGGTTTGAAGTAAACTTACAATAAATTCTGTGAAACCAACATTAAATTCGATGAACTGCTTATAAGGTAAAGTTTTTTCCTACATACTTTCGATAAAACGCAAAAAAAACCGGCTCAAATGCCGGTTTTTCAATTCGTTCTAATTTATTTTATGGTTTCTCAAGACAGAACTTGATAAATTCTTTAGCGTAAGTCAACTTTTTAGAACTAGGTATCGTTGGTCCGTCAATAACCAGAGACTCCTCTTCAAAATCGTTTTTAGTATTGATCGAAGCCATCAGGCTAAAATCGCTTTCAACATTATTTAATTCAAAGTAAAACTCTGCTTTGTATACTCCCTCTTTGAAGGATTCCTTATAGGTATACTTTCCCAAAGCGTATAAGTCGGGACTGCTTACAATCAAATTCTCTTCGGGACCGAAAAAGATCTTTGATTCTTTGATTTTC
>JBFKFP010000096.1:0-10626 GCA_041618535.1 Flavobacteriaceae bacterium | reverse complement strand
GATAACATTATCAGACCGTATATTCAGGGTCTCCGAAACAGGGTTTGGAAATATCCTGTTGGCCGAATCACTGATTTCCGGAACAGATAGTGTCCCCGTTCCCTCTGTAATCTCGAGTGTTTGATTTACAGCCAGGTCAAAAAATACATCTTCACTGCCTCCCAACCATTTAATTTTAAGAAAATCAACATTAGTCGCATCACCAAGACCTATTATTTCGAATTGTGAATTTTGGGAGAGATATCCCTCTCCACAGGCCGTGTAAAAGTATTGGGATTGTCCGGCAATACCGACCTCAATTACAGCTCCTATCCCATCCCTGTTGCTGCTTACTCCTTCAAGTTTCACCTTTAACCAGTTATTGGCAGTGGTACTTTCGTTTTTCCAGATGTACAATTCGGTATTCTGGTTATTGGCCACAGCCAGGTCTATCAGTCCGTCATTGTTATAATCGCCAATGGCATTCGAAAAACTCGACCTGTCGTCAACTTCGAACCCAGTATTTATCGGCTCGCTGAAAATATTGCTGCCATCATTCTGGAAATAAGCATAGGGTAAAAGGGTCGTGTTAGTCGTATTGTAGAGCCCGCTGACATAGAGGTCCTGATCTTTGTCAAGATCTGGATCAAAGAATACCGAGCCCCATCCATAGGCATTAAATGCTGTACCGGAACTCACCGCAATGTCGGTAAAGGTTTCATCGCCGTTATTCAGAAAGAGTGAGTTTCCTTCCGATGTATTGGTCACATACAAATCGAACCAACCATCGTTATTGATATCCCCCACCGTAGCCGACATACCGTTCATAAAAGTCCCGACATTAGAGGACGAGCCTACTTCGGTGAACGTACCGTTACCATTATTCCTGTAGAGAAAATTCGGATAGATCAGGCGGTCATTGGCTACAAAAATATCCTGGTAGCCGTCGTTGTTATAATCGAAAAAAACCGCACACAAGCTGGAATGGGCAGCCAATTCAAGTCCGGCTTCAATGGTAACATCTGTAAAGGTGCCATCCCCGTTATTGCGGTACAGGAAATTTGGAATGGTAAAACTGACCTCATCCCTGTTACTGACAAAAAGGTCGAGCAGGCCATCATTGTTATAATCGCCCCAGGAGCTTCCGAAGGTATACATATTGACGGTGGGTAACCCCGTTGAGGCCGTAATATCAGTCAGTCCCATATTGCCGTCATTCTCAAATAGGCGATTACCCGATACATCACTGGTCACAAAAAGGTCCTTATCGCCGTCATTGTCAAAATCGACCCAGTTAACCTGCCTGGTCTGCTCAGAAAGGGGTGGTATTATCAACAGGTCCTCTGTAAAAGCTCCATTGATATTTCTGAAGAAAAAAAGTCGCTCCCCACTTTCGGAATTAACTGTAAGGTCATCCCATCCGTCACCGTTATAATCGTAAAAAGAAATTCCGTTGCCCCAAGAAGTAAATCCACAGGAATAAAGAAGGTTCAATTCGGCCGCTTTATCTTTAAAATAGACCTGTGCAAATCCGATATTAACCATTAACCCAGTCGCAACACTGGTTACAAGGGAGAATCTCATTTTCAACGGATTGATTAATTCCTGCCTCCAGATCATGCTATCGATATGAAGGTTTGCTAAACTTAAAAAAAAAATATTGAAAACCTGCTATTATCAGTCCTCTAAAAAAGTGTCCATTACCGCATCGCTCACACCCATGTTGCTGAATCCTCCATCATTATACAGATTCTGGAGAGTTACCCTGCGGGTAAGATCACTGAACAGGCTAACTGTATAATTAGCACAGTCGAGCGCAGTAGCGTTTCCGAGAGGAGACATTTTTTCGGCATAGGCTATAAATCCGTCAAACCCTTTCACACCCTGACCAGCGGTGGTTGGAGTGGGCGACTGGGATATGGTATTAACCCTTACTTTTTTATCCCTTCCGAAGAAGTAACCGAAACTCCTGGCGATACTCTCGAGGTAGGCCTTATTATCGGCCATATCGTTATAATCAGGGAAAACCCTTTGGGCAGCCATGTAGGTCAGGGCCACAATACTGCCCCATTCATTCATGGCATCGGCCTTATAGAGGGTTTGCATAACCTTGTGGAAAGACATGGCCGAAACATCCATGCCCTTTTGGGTCCAGTCATAGTTCTGATCGGTGTAGGCCCTGCCTTTTCTCACATTAACTGACATCCCGATGGAATGAAGTACGAAATCCAATTTTCCACCCAATACCTCCATCGACTTATCAACAAGGTTTTCGAGGTCTTCAACAGATGTTGCGTCTGCAGGAATTATTTGTGAATCAGTGATTTCTGCAAGCTTATCGATTTGTCCCATCCGCATTGCGATCGGAGCATTGGTAAGGACAAACTTCCCTCCTTCTTCATGCACCCTGACGGCGGTTTGCCAGGCTATAGACTTTTCATCCAGGGCGCCGAAAATAATACCTTTTTTTCCCTTGAGTAAATTGTATGACATGTTGTAATTCTTTTGCGGTTAGATCTATTGGTTAGGTGGTCAAATATACCATTTAATTCAATAATTGCTTTGCATGAGCGATGGCGGAGGTGGTCATTTCCTTACCGCTTAGCATCTGAGCGATTTCAACAATCCGTTCTTCTTTTGAGAGAAGGTTCAGCTGTGTAATGGTTCCCTGGTGCCGGTCTTCCTTAAACACCTTGAAATGAGAATCTCCCTTTGCCGCGATCTGGGGTAAATGTGTTATGGTAAGAACCTGCATGGTCTCGCTCATCTGCTTCATTATTTCCCCTATTTTATCTGATATTTCACCAGAGACTCCGGTGTCGATCTCATCAAAGATAATGGTGGGCAAATGCATATAATTAGCCAGAATTGATTTGATGGCCAACATGATCCTAGAAATCTCACCGCCAGAGGCAACCTGTTTCAGTGGTTTGGGAGAACTGCCTTTGTTGGCTGTAAAAAGAATGGTGAGTTCATCCCTTCCGGTCTGCATGAATTTCTCTGTCAACTTAAGGTCTATTTCAAACACTGAATTCTTCATGCCTAATCCCGATAATATAGACACCAAATGTTCTTTTAGCAGTGGGATGGCTTTTTTACGATCATTGTGAAGCTTTTGCGACAATTCCATGATTTCGCCTTCCTTGATGTTGTAAACATTTTGTTTTCTCAGGATCTCATCATCGATATCTTCAAAGGCATTTACCTTTTTCAGCAGGTCCTCGCGAATCTGGATCAATTCGCTTATTGAATTCGCTGAATGCTTCAGCATCAAGCTGTTGATAGTATTTAATTTTGAAGTAATTAGGTGAACCCTTTCCGGATCTACATCCAGCCCATCAAGCTTCTGATCTATTTCCTGGAACACATCCTGTAATTCGATCAGGGTACTGTTCACACGTTCGAACATGGGATAATAATCCGGTGACATTTCGGTCAGATCTTTCAACCTGCTTCGGATCTCTATCAAACTTGGAAGAATTCCCATTTGTTCATCGTTCAACCTCTGGCTAACCTCATTCAGTCCTTCCTGAATCGCTTCAAAATTGCTTATGATCTTATACTCGTCCTCCAATCCGTCCAGCTCCCCCGGAGTCAGGTTGGCATCATTGAGCTCGTTAAAAAGGAAAGTATTATAATCCTGTTCTTTTATGGCCTCCGATTTCAATTTCTGAAGCCGGTCTAACTCTCCTTGAAGTGTTTTGAATGACAGCAAGGTAGACTTGTAAGCCTCCAGGTCATTCCCGGTGCCGGCCAGTGCATCCAGCACCTGGAACTGAAAGCCCGAATCGGCCAGTTTCAGGTTCTGATGCTGTGAATGAACGTCGATAAGCTTCTCCCCTATTTTTGTCAGAACACCCAGATTCACAGGAGTATCATTAATAAACGCGCGGGATTTTCCCGATGGCAGGATCTCTCTGCGAATGATGGTTTCATCATCAAAATCGATTTCAGACTCTATGAATTCCTGTTCAAGGTGGTAATTCCCGATCTGAAAGGTTCCTTCTATAATGCATTTTTTACTGATGTCCCGGACACTGGAAAGGTCGGCCCGGCTTCCGAGGATCATGGAGAGACCCTCGATCAAAATCGACTTTCCGGAACCTGTTTCTCCTGTAATAATAGTAAGACCCTCCTTAAAATTAACTTGGATATCTTCGATGAGGGCATAATTCTTTATGGAAAGTGATGTAATCAATTTACAGCTGCATCAATTAGCACTCAAAGTTATCAATTAATTTCTTCACTTCAGAAGGAAATCGAACGCCATTTACTGGCATGCATTGGCGCAATTCTGGAAAGGGTTGAAACAAGGTCAGTTATATTGACACTTGGGCCATCTGAGAATATATCACGGATCTCGTCAGATTTTGCATCAAAGAAAACTCGCAAAATAAATGAGTTTGGCCTGCGGCTGTTCATGCCTGCAAATGAATTAATCGCAGAGGCGATTGCCGCCTTACCATTTTTTGCATTGGTATGCATTATATCCAGGCCTTCGCGGTGGTAAGAATACATCACATCCCTGAACTCCTTGAAGGTAGGAGAAAGTAGTTGGTCTATTAAAGCACTGCGGGTCTGGTCCCCGGCTTTGGGGGGTTCCCATCCGATAGCATTATTCTGCTGACTGAAACCGACAATGGTCCTGGCCTGATTAAAATATTCATCTCCTCCTTTTCGGGAAAAGGTATCGGCATCCATGCCCAGGATCATATAGATATGAAAGGCTATAACCGAAATAAGATTCGATTCGAATTGATTAGGGCTGTATATGAGGTTCTGAAATTCCAGATAACGAAAGTTGAAATCCCTGTCGTTAAAATTATACACAGGCGATCCATAGGTAGA
Organism: Flavobacteriaceae bacterium; assembly: GCA_041618535.1. Lineage (GTDB taxonomy): Bacteria > Bacteroidota > Bacteroidia > Flavobacteriales > Flavobacteriaceae > SHLJ01. Next base: position 5,799 of record JBFKFP010000096.1, on the reverse strand, counting down.
ATTAAAAATGGGCCTGGATGAGCTTACCTGGATAGACGCCTGGAAAACATCGCTGTCGTAGCCATTGATCGTTATGATCATATTGCAATTGATGCGCTCCTGAGGCGCAAAATTCCGGTTAGTCCATTTGGTATTGTTCACAAATTCATTCAGCTGCTTCTCGAGGGTCTTGAAAACCTGTACATTCTCATTTCCTGTCAGCTGTGCATTCACAACAACAGAACAATTCAATTCCTGTCCCATAATCGAAGAGGACAGCAGGATCATCAGCAGAAGAAATAAACTACGCATTCAATAGGTTTAAGATTTCAATTATAATATCCATTCCCACTTCAGTTTTCGACTTTAACGGAAGAGAGAGCATACTTTCATCACTTTTGATGAGGGTGACCTTGTTCGTGTCTGTTCCAAAGCCTGCCCCTTTGTCGTTTAACGAATTTAACACAATTAAATCTAAATTCTTCGACTTTAACTTCCCGATGGCATTCTGTTGCTCGTTATCGGTTTCCAAAGCAAAGCCAACCAGGAGCTGATTCTTTTTTACCGCACCGCATGACGCAAGAATATCCGGGGTTTTCTCCAGCTCTATTTTTAACGTGTCGCTTTCCTTCTTTATTTTCCTGCTGGCTCTGGATTTTGGTTTATAATCGGATACAGCCGCAGCCATTATGGCTACATCCACACTTTCGAAATACTCGTGAACAGCTTCAAACATTTCATCTGCAGTTGTAACGGGAATTAGTTTCAGAAGCTCGTGCTGCAGTGATTCATGGGTGGGACCAGCCACAAGAATGACCCGTGCTCCCAGTTCCAGAGCTGCCTGAGCCATGGCAAATCCCATCTTCCCGCTGGAGTGGTTACCGATAAAACGAACAGGATCTATGGCTTCATAGGTAGGACCGGCCGTGATCAGGACCGACTTTCCATATAATGGAAGATTATCAAGAATATGGTTTTCAAGAAAGCTGACAATATTCTCAGGTTCTGCCATCCTGCCCTCTCCAACGAGACCGCTCGCCAGTTCGCCGTGTTCGGCAGGGATCATGACATTTCCGTAGTCCAATAATGCTTCAAATGACGACTTTGTACTCGGATGTCTATACATATCTAAATCCATTGCCGGCGCAAAATAAACCGGACATTTGGCGGAAAGATAGGTGGCGATGAGTAAATTATCACTGCTGCCGGATGCCATCTTCGACAAGGTATTGGCAGTTGCCGGGGCAATAAGCATTAAATCTGCCCAAAGGCCTAAATCAACATGGCTGTTCCAGGTAGCATTATCGTCCTCTTCATCGGTAAAAGAGGATAAAACAGGGTTTTTAGAAAGTGTTGAAAGGGTAAGCGGGGTTATAAATTCTTTAGCTGCCGGGGTCATAACTACTCTCACCTCAGCGCCTAACTTAACGAATAATCTGACAAGTTCTGCTGTTTTATAGGCGGCAATACCAGCAGTGATGCCGAGTAATATCTTCTTGCCACGTAAAACAGACATCTCTACTATTATTGAGAATCCTCTTCTGTGTTCCTGTAGTAGATGTTTTCTTTCAGCCACTCCTGAATGGCAATCGCATGTGGCTTTGGCAGCCTTTCGTAAAATTTGGAGACCTCGATCTGTTCTTTGTTCTCAAAAATTTCTTCAAGGCTGTCATTGTAAGTAGCGAATTCCTCAAGCTTTTCGATTAGCTCTTTTCGCATCTCGGTGTTGATCTGCTCGGCTCGCCTTGAAATGATTGAAATGGCCTCATAAATATTCTCTGTTGGCTCATCAATCTCGTTCCTGTTGTAAGTCTCGGTGCTAACCGGAGCATTGACCTTTTTAAAATCCATCCTGTGATCTATTTACTTTTTGATTCAAAATTTTGTTTTAATTCTCTCAATTCATCATGCATTCTATCCGCCTCATTTCTAAATTCCGACTCTGGATATTTCTTAACGAACTGGTCGTAAAATCCTATCGCTTTATCCAATCGCGCTTCCATTTTCCATTCTACACTGTTGATAGCCAGTTTGTATGCCGAATCCAACCTGTAATATAAGGCTTCCTGCCGAAGTGTGGTTCCGGGATAATTAAGCAGGAAATTATCAAATGCCCTTATAGGGGCTTCATAATCTCGTGTAAAGGGTCCGATCTTATTATACTGCTTTGCAATCTCAAATGCTTTCTTTTCAAGTTTAAAATCCAATTCCTTGACCAGCTTGCTGGCCTCATCAGCATATTCAGAATTGGGAAAAGCATTTATAAAACCCTGCAATTTTTCAATAGCTTCAACAGTCTCCTTCTGCTCTTTTGTGTATACCGGTGATAGAAAATAGTAGCTTTTCGCTCCCAAGAAAGCAGCTTCCTCAGCCTTTTGACTGTTGGGATAAGCACTTACAAAGCGCTCGAACTGATAATTGGCCGTGTAATAATCACGGTTTTCATAGAATGTCTTTGAATACATGTACATCAGGCGCTCTGCTTGTGGTTTTCCCCTGTATTGGGGGACGATCTGCACAAACAAGCGATTGGCCTTGTTGTATTTTCCCTCATCGTAGAGCTCAGAACCCATTTTGTACTTTTCAGCAATATCGGTTGACCTGAGAGCTTTTTGGTATTCGTTACAAGAGCTCAGGAAGGAAGCGATAAACAGTATGAATAGAAATTTCTTCATATTAAATCAGCATGCAAAAGTAAATATTTATAACGGATAATAAAAACCTTTATTTTCAGCCGGATAAGAATACTTTAATAACCGAGGGCACTGAGGATTTCCTTGATCCTGAGCTTGAGTTCAGAACTGGCTTCAACAAGGGGTAATCTCACCCTGGAGCTGCAAAGCCCCATTTCATTTAAAACAGCCTTTATTCCCGCCGGGTTATTCTCCGCAAAAACCGCTGAAGTAAGATCCATCAATTCAAAATGTATCTCATAGGCCTCTCTGGATTTACCTTCCAGGCCCAGGTTTATCATTCTGGTAAATTTCTCTGGAACCGCCTGTGCAACAACAGAGATCACACCGGCACCTCCGGCCAGCACTGTACCCAAAACGAGGTCGTCGTCACCTGAGATAACCAGAAAATCATCGGGCTTATCCTTGAGAAGTTGAAGATACTGATGAACATTGTTTCCTGCTTCCTTGACGGCCACGATATTACCGGTATTTCTAGCGAGGGCCAGTGTGGTTTCAGGTTCCATATTCTTAGATGTACGTCCTGGCACATTATACAGGATCAGCGGTAATGGTGAGCTGGCGGCAACTGCCTTGAAATGCTGATATAAACCCTCCTGGGTTGGTTTGCTATAATAAGGAGAAACAGACAAAATAGCCGTAAAAGGAGTCAGGTCGGTTCTTTTTATCTCTTCGATGATAGCCGCTGTATTGTTCCCTCCGATACCTAAAACGAGAGGCTTTCGGCCGGAATTGGCCGCCGTAACCGTTTTTATAATCTCTTTTTTTTCGGTTGAATCTATGGTAACACTCTCCCCTGTTGTTCCACTTATGACTAGATAATCAACACCACCTTCTATGTTGTGCTCGACTAGTGTTGAGAGTGCATGGTGATCTACCAGTCCATTCTTGTCAAATGGCGTAACGAGCGCCACTCCTGTTCCGATCAATTCTTTCATTACAATTTGTTGAGTACAGTTAAATATTTTTTCAATTCTGAACCAAAGATATCCAGATGCTGGATTTCAATGCGAATAATCAAGTCAAATAATCTGGGATCGTGATCGGATATTCCGATTTTGAGCTTGGCTTTCGACATGGCTGCTACAAAATCCATCTCAAAAACCATTTCGTTATAGTAGCATATCAGGGCATCGAATCGCGAATTTATGAAACTTTCCAACTGAGGGTTTTTGATCTTTCCCTTCCAGCCGAAATCCTCAGGGCAAAAAAAATCATCCCAGGAATTGGGCCTGGACTTGTCGTCGCTGATCAGGGCAATAAATGTTACTTTATTATCCCTGATTCCTATCCCCTTTAAAAGATTTCGAAATCGGTCGTACTGATTGAATTCATTAAAGTTCAGCAGAACACCCACCGAATCAACTTTCCCCGAAGGAACGGACCTATCCTGCTCCAGTAGCTGGCTTATATATTTCTGGTTTGATTTTTCTTTGAAACGCCTTAAAATCATTTATATTTATGCGTTCTTACAAATTTAATAAACAGTCCGATTTTACAGCTTCACCGAAGATGAGTTATTCCATTACTTATAAACAATATCTCTTGCTGATTATGTTACTCTTTATCCTGTCATGCAAGAAGAATTCAAAGCTGGTTCGAATAGATGGTCAAAGAATTGAAGTTAACGATTCGTTGGGCCATGTTCAGTCCATAGATAGTTTCATTTCCCCTTACAGGGATCATGTAAATTCAAATCTTGACAGTGTAATCTCCTATTCTGCCGGTCTTTATTCGAAAACGGATGGAGAATTGAATACCGCCATTGGAAATATGATGGCTGACCTTGTCTTTGAGCTGGCCGAACCCATTTACAAATCCAGGACTGGAAAATCGATAGACATGGTTTTGCTGAATCACGGCGGAATCAGGGCCATATTGCCCGAGGGCCCGATAACAACACGGACAGCATATGAGATTATGCCTTTTGAGAATTCCATTGTCGTAGTTGAGATGAGAGGCGAAGCTATGGATAGCCTATTCAATTACCTGATTAGGGCTAAGAGGGCCCACCCGGTGGCTGGAATGGAGTTTTGGATATCTGAATCCGGTCAGATTCTGAAAAGGGAAATTGGCAAAGAACCCTTCGATTCAAACAAATTATACTCAGTGGCCACTAATGATTATTTGTATTACGGAGGTGATCGGATGAATTTCTTTAAGTCTGCTGACAGCATGCATATTCTGAATTATAAGATCAGGAATGCGATGATAGATTATTTCAGAAAGTATGATACCATCAAACCGGAACGGGACAGCAGGTTCATTGTAACAGAATAACGGAAGACATCATGAGTTTATCCCAATAGAACTGAATTAAAGTAAAATGAAGCGCAGAACATTTATTAAACGGTCGGCTGCAGGGTCGGCCCTTCTGATGACCGGAAGCCTTGGCCTTTCGGGCTTTACTACCGGGGATCAAACCAGAATTACCATCCTTCACACCAATGACGTTCATAGCCATATCGATCCTTTTGGCCCTGAAGATGGAAGGAACGCTAACAAGGGAGGGATCGCCAGACGGGCAAAACTCATCGAAGCGATAAGGTCTGATAATCCGAACACATTGCTGTTTGATGCCGGCGATATCTTCCAGGGTACACCTTATTTCAATTATTACGGCGGTGAACTCGAATTCAAATTAATGAGCATGCTGAAATATGATGCCGCAACCATTGGCAATCATGATTTCGATAATGGGATTGATGGCCTGTATGCCCAGATGCCGCATGCTAAGTTCGATTTCGTATGTTCAAATTACGATTTTAGGAATACGGTCATGGACGGACTGGTTAGTCCGTACAGGATCTTTGAGAAGGCGGGCATACGCATCGGGGTGTTCGGACTGGGGATCGAATTGGAAGGACTCGTCCTCAAGTCGTTATATAAAGAGACTCAATATTTAGATCCGGTTGAAATAGCAACTGATATGAGTAAAGTGCTGAAACATGAAAAAGGTTGTGACCTTGTCATTTGCCTGTCTCATCTCGGGTATCATTACCGAAATAACCCTGATAAGGTCAGCGATCTGATTGTTGCCCGTTCTACTCAGGATATTGATCTTATTATCGGGGGGCACACGCACACCTTCCTGCCAAAACCAACCATTGAGAAAAATTCGGCAGCT
>JBFKFP010000095.1:0-10735 GCA_041618535.1 Flavobacteriaceae bacterium | reverse complement strand
TGGAACCTTGCTGTTACAGGAAACAACGATGAATACCAGGCCGACCTGGGAGCTGCTATCCCCGCAACGGGCACTTATTACTATGCCAGCAGGTTCCAACTTAATAACGGCCCTTATATTTATGGGGGCAGCACCGGCATATGGAGTAATGACTCCGTTGAATTAACAGTAAGTCCCCACATCCTGGACTGGTGTAACCTTCAATTTCCGGCAAATGGAAATATCTCTACCGGAGATACTTTCGATGTATTTGCACAGGTATATGAACCGGGAGTCACAGATACTCCCTCAAGCCAGGGCGCCAATATTGAGGCGTGGATTGGCTACAGTTCCGCAGACACAGACCCGAGCGAAGCCGGATGGACCTGGATTCTAGCAACTTATAATCCATTATGTGGAGCAATCTGCGGGTCACCCGAGATCAACGATGAGTATTATGCAGATATTGGCACTGGCTTAGGTGCCGGCACCTATTATTATGCCAGTCGCTTTAGAATTGATAACAATGTGTTCTATTATGGAGGATACAGCGGCACAGGTGGTGGTTTTTGGAGTTCGGGTGTCAATGTGAACGGTGTGCTAAACGTGACCGATCCGGCCGGAAGTTCTTGCCTTGAGGACGGTTTCGACACAATTGACGGATGGACAACACATGCAGAAGGCAACTGGACACAAGTTACACCAAACGGCACCTTCACCGGTAATGGAATTTATGTGAATGCAAATGATGCTATTGCAGGGTACAAATTAGGATTTAATGACAATGATGACTGGGTTGAATTACCCCCGGTTGATAACCCTCTGTTATTTACCTACAGGGGAAGATTGTCAAGTGCCCCTTCAGGAACAAACAGCATGAAGGTTCAGGTTTTTAATGGTGGTGTATGGAACGATGTTGTGGAGCATACGGCCACTTCAACCTCTTATGTCCAGTATTCTGCAAATCTAGGTGCCTATTCAGGGAATACCGGAGTCCGGATCCGACTCCTCAGGACAGAGGATGATATAAGCATGTATATAGATGATATTGAAGTGATCTGTGCAGATTGCTCCCCAACGCATACCGTAGTTGGATTTAGCCCGGATAATGGTCCTGAAAACACTCTTGTCACCATAACCGGAACAGGATTCACAACTTTATCAACGGTTCGGTTCAACGGGGCAGCGGCAACTATTGAATATCAATCTGCAACCGAATTGACAGTAACGGTACCCGCCGGTGCGTCAACAGGTGTTATAACCGTGACAGAAGCAATGTGTGATGTGACTTCATCATCCAATTTTACATTGATTACTTCTGAAGACAATGGATGTGAAGGCGGACTAAGCGCATCAGATTTGTTCATCTCTGAGATCACAGACTCAACTTACGGAAGCATGACCTATGTTGAGATATATAACGGTACCGGGGTGGCGGTCAATCTTGCAGACTACGCCCTTGAAATAGCTTACAATGGCAATTCCAACAATACTGATATTGCTACACTCAGCGGCACAATTGCGAACGGAGATGTACATGTGGTTAGAACCTCTACTGCAGGCTTTGTATGCACCACTCCCGGCGGCGATGGTTCGTACGCTGATCAGGTTGCCAATGGTTTGAGCGGTATTGATTCAGCAAAAAATGAGTCCGATTGCATCACACTTTTCAGGAATACTTCTGCCGTAGATGTCTGGGGCGATTGTGCTGACAAGAACTGGAGAGAGAATCTGGGGGCAGCCATAGGAAATGAAGGATTCAACTTCAGGCGTTTAACCTCAGCATCATTCCCCGGTACGGCCTTCTCGCTGGCTGACTGGAACATACTCGATTGGTCAGACGGAAGCAGCAGTTCGACCTGTAACGAAAACGACTATTCAAATATCGGAGCTTATGCCTCTGGATTCCCGCCAACCATAACGGTCCAGCCATCCGCTTCAGGAATATGTGATCTGAATTTGGAATTAACCGTTTCAGCCATTGAAGGCTATATTGGAAGCAACGGCCTTGCCTATCAATGGTTCTCTCATGCGCCAGGTGATTCCGACTGGAATTTGCTGACAGACGGTGTAGATTTCTACGGATCGACAACAGCTTCACTCGGCATCAATTCCTTACAGGATTATATCGACTATCAATTTTACTGCCAGGTAAGGGAAAATGACGGCAATTGTTTTTCAGCGACCGTCGCCACACGCCCGAACCCACCCCGTACAACCTGGAATGGATCGGGGTGGGACAGCGGTGTGCCCGATATAAGTACTATAGCCATCATCGATGGTAATTTTGATACGATTACAGGAGGGGCTCAGGATAGTTTTTCTGCTTGTAGCCTGATCATCAACGCCAGTAATACCGTAGTAATCAGGAATGGAGATTATATAGAAGTCGATAAAGACATCCTAGTACGGGGAAGCACAGCCGATAATCCAAACATCGTTGAACTCACATTAGAACCCGGGGCGGCTATTGTTCAAAACGGTGATGGTGGCGCAGCCGGAACATTTACTCTTGAATCAGGAGCAAGAGTGCGGGTAATAAAACAAACCGCTCCGCTTGACAATTGGTATGAATATACCTATTGGAGTTCTCCTGTTAGCGGAGTAACCGTTGAAAGCGCGTTTCCTGACACCCCCTCAGATAGGATCTACAGATTCGTGGCACAGAATTTCTCAGATAATTGTTCAGAGATCAACAATACAAATACCTGCACACCGGGAGTTAAAGATGACATCGATGATGCTCCACCCTATGACTGGCAGAACTTCCCATCGGGGGTAATGGAAACTGGACGTGGATACGCCGCAACATATTCCTTATTCGCTCCTTATCCGAATATATTGGGTACAGCTACCTTCGAAGCAGCTGCCTTTAATACGGGTGACATAGATGTAATTATACAGCGGGATGATGCCGTTACCGATGACAACAACTGGAACCTGGTCGGGAATCCCTATCCATCGGCTATAAGTGCCCAGGCCTTTTTAACGGAGAATACAGCTGCGATTGACGGCAATCCCGGAGGTGCGATACAGGGCGCGATTTTTCTATGGTCTCATAATACCGCACCAAATGCTGACGCCAGCGGGAACGAGGTTGAGAACTTTTCTCAATCGGATTATGCCGTAATCAATGGAGTTTCAGGAACAGCCGGTGGTGACGGTGTGCAACCACAGGGATACATACCTTCGGGCCAGGGGTTTTTCATAGCTTATGATCAATCCGCTTCCGGCCCCACGAATACGATTCGATTTAAGAACAGCATGCGTGATAACGGAAATAATAACCAATTTTTTCAGGCCCCGGACAACGATATTGTAGTTGCAGATGATAACGCCCAATCTTCAATTTCGGATAAAAACAGGCTGTGGATAGATCTTCACTCAGACAATGGTGTTTTTAACCAGGTCTCTGTGGCTTATTCAGACGGTGCTACCGATGGATATGACGGCTGGTACTATGATGCGCCTAAAAATCTCTCAACCGGGGCTCATGCGATTCTCTACTTTATAATTCCGGACCAGGAACAGAAATTTGCCATACAGGGGAAGTCTATCCAATCTCTTACTCCTGATGAAACAATCCCCCTTGGATTCTATAATTCCATTTCGGCTCCTACCCTTTTCAGCTTAAGCCTGAATAATTTTGAAGGTTCCTTTTTATCGGAGGAAAGAATTTATCTTAAGGACCATTACAGCACCATTATTCATGACCTTAAATCATCGGACTATTGTTTTACATCAGATCCGGGAGAATTCCAAGATCGATTCGAAATCGTTTTTACAGACAACTCGCTCTCACTTGATGATGAGCAGTATACAGTGGGTGGAATAACGGTACACGAAGATCAAAATGGTGACCTGCAAGTACATATCAGGTCTTCCTCGTCAGTGAAAATTCTAGAAATAAGCGATATGTTAGGTCGAAGATTTTTCTCAATCAACCATCCCGGCACTGGTTTATTTAGAATTGATGGAAGCCGCTTAAGCCAATCAACCTATATTGTAAGGGCTATGCTTGCTGATGGAAGACAACTGGTTAAAAAAGCCGTGAAGCGTTTGTGATAAATATCCCGATGGGATCATTAAAGACTGTGTCTTAAAGACACGATCAGATTTGTTCCCGGAGCAGTAATTCCCGAGGAATACGGGCGATACCTCTGGTTGGTGATATTTTCCAAGGTCAGGGTAAGTGCTGTCTTGTCGGAAAAGCGATATTCAGAACGGAGATTAACGGTATACCATGAAGGAGAGTAGGGGTTCCCGTTCTCGTCCAAAGCATATAAAAATTCCTTTTCCACTTCAGATGGCGCTAATTGATTAAAGGACAATTCATTGTTGTAAATAACGAAGGCGTCTAGTTTCCACTGATTCTTATGCCAAATTAAATGTGTATTCCCGAAGGCCGGAGCCACATGCCTTACAGGCATCTCGAAGCCATCAGCATCTTCCTCGGTCCCGCCAATCACACTATACTGGCTGTTTAACTTGAGGTGTTCGGTAAAGGATATCCTCAATCCTGCTTCAAAGCCATAGATCCACGCCCTGGAGGCATTCTGAATAGCCTGTATACGGCTAAGTTCCCCGTCGTAGAGGATCTCGGTCTCGCCATTCACAGTAAAATCACGCCGTAATAAAGCATCGTCGAGATATGTGTAATAGGTTGCTAAATCCAGTTCGACGTTATTCTCAAAATTCAATGTTACGCCCAGTTCCCCACTGTAGGCATATTCCGGTTTAAGATCTGAATTTGGCACCACTACAGTTCCAGGGGCTGAATCAAAGACCTTACCCACATCATCGATGTTCGGTGCCCTGAAGGCTGTAGACAGATTGAATTTCCATAAGATTTTATCATTGGGAGCCCAGCTTATTCCGGCTGTACCTGTTAATGCATCTGTGTCGAGGTTTGCATTGTTAAAAGGCAGATTAAGAAAATCATTGTTTTCTCTGAGGTCAGCATTTATCCCGATGTAATTATACCTCAGCCCGGATTGAAATGACAGTTTTTTATTGGGGCGGAATTTAAAATTAAAATATGCGGCAGCCGATTTCCAGCTTGAACCATCGGGATAACGAGTAACTATAGCTTCTGATGTACCATCCAAAATATTCACCTGTTCTGCCGTGGACCCGATAAGATTGGAAATGTACTCTGCCCCGTATGACAAAGTGGTCTTTTCAGTGATCTTCTTTTCCAGGTCAAAATTGATAGAAATGGCATCAACCTGCTCCTCTCTTGTCCTTCTTAATTCGGAATTCAGATTACGATCTATCCTGCTTTCTTTAAAGTTCTGATAGGCAAAGGTGAATTTAATGTTGTCGTAAATGTTGGAACGACTGCTGAACTTGGAGATCTGAAAATTCCCAAGAAACCATTTTTGAGGCCCGTAATTCCATTCGGCCGAACGTAACTGACCATTACTATAGCGTATTAACCTGTCGTATCGGGGAAAATCTGAAGTTTCACTGTAATGTAACCCCAGATTATAATTCAGCGTTTCAGAGGAGCGGTAATTGATCTTCTGCATAAAATTGATCTGATTATATCCTGTAAACCTCTGGACTCTGGGATCAGGGTTGGAAATGATGTTGTCAACCCCGTCAACAGGGTCAACATATTCGGGCCTTAAGTAGTCATCCGGGCCAACTTTTCCCATTTTAAGGTCATCGAAGTCGGTATAACTTATGCTGCTTAGAAAAGCCCAGTTTCGCAGACCGAAATTAACATCAGCATGCCCTGCCTTTTCGTTGCTCGCAGAACTGTATCTCACTATTCCATTGGCTTCAACAAGAAGAGAATCATTCTCCGATCGTTTTGGGCGCTTGGTATAGAAATTCATTACGCCTCCTATGGCATCACTCCCGTAAATTACAGATCCGGCACCGAGAATGACCTCCGTATTCTGAACATTAAAAGGGTCTATCGATATGACATTCTGAAGATTCCCCCCGCGAAAAATGGCATTATTCATCCGAACATCGTCAACTGATATCAGCAGCCTGTTTGTTGAGAATCCCCGAATCATGGGGCTGCCACCTCCAAGCTGACTTTTCTGGACAAATACCTGCCCGCTGTTGGTTAACAGGTCTGCACTTGTCTGAGGGGTGTTGAACAAGATATCCTCTGCCTTGATACTGACTATAGACTTCGGCACCTCTTTCTGGCTTTGCTCGAATTTCGAGGCAGAGATGACAACCTCATCCAGGCTCAGTTCTTTCGGTTTAAGATTTATGAATACCGCCAAATCTCTTTTCAAAGATGAATATTCGAAATAACCAATGTGCTTGAAGGTTAGAATTTCATCCGAATCGAATTCATCTAAATTAACAAATCCATTGAAGTCGCTAATTGCAAATTTATTTTTGTCCAGATTAAAAATCGCTACCCCCTGTATGGGTTGGAAGTTGCTTTCGTCCTTAACTACAACACGCTGTCCAAATACAAATGTATTCGTCAAAAACAAGAGAACGAATAGCAACTGAAGTTTATGGATCTGAGAACACCTCATTTAAAACAGAAAGGGATTTAGGCTCTTTAAAACCGTCCAAATGTACTTTAAAATACAACAATATCATATCCAGTAAATTCCTTTTTTGAATTGTTGACAGACGGTGTTCTTTTACCTTATCAAAATTTATACCTAAGGCCTTTTTTATCAAGTCTAAATTTTCTCCCGAAATACAGTAATTCCCCGTAGCCGTTCTGGTTGACTTTCCCTCCATAAGATCGAAATACTCATCTTCCGGCCTGATATCCGGATAAAAACCAAGATATTTAGTTAGCCTTAGCAAGAATACGAGGTGGAATGAGTTATAGGTGTCATGGGTCTCGAACCAGACTGCCGATGTTTCAATAAAGTCATACAGGTCTTCTCGTTTTTCTTCTTCCTTCAGAACAGCATACAAAACTTCGGAAAGAAAAAAGACGATAGCCCGTTTCACCTGGTCGCTTTGCAAACTGTTCATAGGGAATTTTATCCTGGCTTCACGGATATATTGAAGGGTTCTGCTGTCTTTATGATTTCCCTCTATTTCAAGTATAGTGAACGGCTGAAAAAAGGCAGGTCTAAGTTTTCCTTTCCTTGACTTCAGGATTCCTTTTAACAAATAGGCCATTCGGCCAAAATCACTTGTATAACAGGTTACGATCAGGTCTGAATCCTGGTAACGCCTGGCCGACAAGACAATTGCTGAAGTGGATACCAGCATTAGCGAATCACCATTAATTTCAGCACCCTTGTTTCCAGGGTATCCAGATCGGATAACATAATGAGATAAACTCCGGATGCCACTTCATTGTTGGCGAGGTTTTTCCCATTCCAATAGGCCGTACCTCCATCAATCTCGAGGTTATATCCCCGGAATCTCTGGTTTCGGTTCGATTCGGCCTCAGCCACCAAATTCCCTTCGATATCCGTGATCTTAATATTGACGTTTTCACTGACATCCTTGATCTTGATCTTCTTTTCTACCATATCGAATCCGGGCCGAACTGGATTCGGAAATACAAAGGCCTCATTAAGATTATCCAGGGGTTTGGAACTTCCTGATCGGAAGGATACAAGTCCCCGGTCGGTGGCGATATATACAATTCCCGTGCTCGAATCTATAGATGAGTCTATGATGTTATTAGACGGTAGTGGAGAATTGTCCTTGGTGAAGTGATATATGGTTTCCTGTCCGTCTGCTGTGAAATAAAAAATACCTGAACCGATAGTGGATATCCACTTGTTGTTCCCTCCATCAACTTTGATATCCGAAATATATTGGAACTGGAGTAACTCCTTCGGAATGCCATCCTCTAAAATGATTATTGGCTGAGTGCTGACGCTTTCATTATCGAAGAAGTTAGAGGTGTTATACAAGACCCTTAAGCCCTTGATCGTCCCTATCCATAACTGGTTTCTATTATCGATTGCCAGAGCTTTAACAGCGGGGTCGGGGAGGTTTGCTGTCTCCTCATCAAAAATATTTTTAATTTCGCCTGTCGCATCGTTAAACCCGATAAGCCCTGAACGAAGTGCCCCGATCCATTTAACGCCATTATTGTCTATTACTATATCGCTGAATCCAAGTTCATCGGTCAGACCATCCGGAATAATAGGAGTGAAATCAAATCCTCTCCATTGACCGTTATCGGGGTTATATGATTTCAGGGGTCGGTCAACCCTGCACGTCATTGACCACAATACGCCGTTTCTGTCGAAGGTGGAGCCACTTAATCTTAACTGGGTAAAATCGGGATTATTTGGTAATACCAAAGATTCCAGTCCGCTATTATTCTGATCATACAAAACCGTAGGGGTTCCGTTATTGATCTCAACGATTCCATCTCTGAAGGAACTTACAAAAACCTGGTTTGGGTTTAAGGGATTAATCGAGATCGCATTTAGGTTGGCAGCCTGAAACAAACTGTCATTAGGAATATTGTTCCAGCCTTCCGGCGTTAAATGACTAAATCCATATTCCCTGACCGGGGTAGGATTATAGGTAAGTGAATAGGTGCCATAAGCCACATAAAGATTCCCGTTCAAAGCCTGAATGTTAAAAGGATCATTCCGAAGAGGTCCGTCCGGGACAATTTCGACATAATTCTGGGGGTCATTTAAAGGGGCGGTTATTAACCCCTTGTCCGCCGTGCCTATATACACATCTGTTTCGGTAGAAACAGCATTCGTGAAAGGACTATCATATTCCGTAGAAGATTGATGACTGCTAATCTGATTGAAATCATCATCAAAAACCCGTACTTCATCGCTGAAGGTAACTGTCATCTGGCCGTTAGCCCCTATAAAATCGAGTATCTGACTGCCAAAGGTGAAGATCTCCGTAAAACCTGATTCGGTTACTTCATAAACTTTCCGGTTAAGCCTGAGGGTATAAAGCCGGTCATTAATTTGTTGGATTGCGAGGAAATTTCCTGGGAATACAACTTCCCACTGGTTGAAATCTATGAGATTATCGCTATCGACAAGAGCACGTTTTAATCCGTTATTATCTCTCATGGCCGCATAGATATAATCTCCAAATACCTCTGCTTGCAAGACCGGGATCTGTTCGCCTCCAAAACCGATAAAGTAGGTGTCTCCAAATTCTCTTCTATCAAGATCATAAACAGAAATTCCATATTCAGTGGACAAATAGATAAAATTTTCGCTCTCGGTAATATGAATTATTCTTTTGTTATCAGGCGGGATGGTTGGTTTATCCAAAATATCAATGACCGAGAGAAAACTTCCGTCCAGATCGGAATATAATTCGAATAATCCACTATCATAGGCAATAACGAGCACATTAAAGGCATCGCTGTAATGGATTGTGGAAATAAAATCGCCTGACAAGCCGTCAACCGTAGTAATGGTCTGAATTTCAGTCGTGGATAACTCATAGCTAAAAACGACATTTTCTGTGGAAGCAAAAACCTTATTGTTCCCGGTTACCACGTCGGTAATTTTAAGGTAGGAGAAGTGGCCCTGCCAGCTGTCGGAGAAATTCTGACCAAACAGGAAGGACCAATACAGTCCCAGCAATACTATGAGTGTCTTTTTCAAGCTCAATTCAATTGGGGTAAAGATACCTATTAGTAACGAAATTTACAGGCAAATCATATCAACACAAAAAAAAAGCTTCCCTGGGGAAGCCTTTAATAATATGAAATTTTGATCAGACAATACCCTGGGCAAGCATGGCATCGGCTACTTTAACAAAGCCTGCTATATTGGCACCTTTTACATAATCGATATGTCCGGATTCATCCTTCCCGTATTCAATACAGGCGTCGTGAATATCATACATGATCTCTTTTAACTTCTTATCAACTTCTTCTCTGGTCCAGTTGTAACGCAGCGCATTCTGGGTCATTTCCAGTCCCGACGTAGCCACACCTCCTGCATTCGATGCCTTCCCTGGTGCATATAAAATCTTGGCGTTCTGAAATTCAGCGACAGCTTCTAAAGTAGAAGGCATATTTGCGCCCTCAGCCACACATATACAATTGTTTTTCAAGAGATCCCTGGCATCATCACCGTTCAGTTCATTTTGGGTCGCGCAAGGAAGGGCAATATCACAAGGAACCCTCCAAGGGGTCTCCCCTTCATGAAAACTGGCAGAAGGATATTTCTCAACATATTCACTTATACGTCCGCGTTTCACATTTTTAAGATCGAAGACAAACTTTAGCTTTTCCTCATCTATCCCGTCGGGATCATGAATATAGCCTGAAGAATCTGACAGGGTAAGAACCTTTACATTTAAATGGAGGCATTTCTCCGCTGCATACTGAGCCACATTCCCTGATCCGGAAATGACTGCCGTTTTACCTTCGATAGAATCCCCTTTGGTATCAAGCATCTTCTGAGCAAAATAAACAGTACCATATCCCGTAGCTTCAGGTCTTATGAGTGATCCTCCCCAGGTTAGGCCTTTTCCTGTTAAAACACCAGTGAATTCATTTTTGAGCTTTTTATACATCCCGAACAGAAATCCGATTTCCCGGCCACCTACTCCGATATCACCAGCCGGTACATCAGTGCTCGGACCGATATGACGGAAAAGTTCGCTCATGAAAGCATGACAGAACCTCATAATTTCATTATCGCTCTTTCCTTTAGGATCGAAATCACTGCCGCCTTTACCACCACCCATAGGCAGTGTCGTTAGGCTATTCTTAAAGACCTGCTCAAACGCCAGGAACTTTAAGATGCTCTGGTTTACGGTGGGATGAAATCGAAGCCCTCCTTTGTA
Source organism: Flavobacteriaceae bacterium (assembly GCA_041618535.1). GTDB lineage: Bacteria > Bacteroidota > Bacteroidia > Flavobacteriales > Flavobacteriaceae > SHLJ01. The sequence goes on along the minus strand of JBFKFP010000095.1, from coordinate 10 downwards.
TGGTCCGATG
>JBFKFP010000094.1:0-10749 GCA_041618535.1 Flavobacteriaceae bacterium | reverse complement strand
GATCCGTTTGATCAATGTTCATATAACGTGGCCGATATCACTGAGCCGATCACGGCAGGCACAGACTGCGACGGCGATGGTGTGCTGGATGCCACAGAAGTAGCCAATGGCACCGATCCGTTTGATCCATGTTCTTATAACGTGGCGGATATCACTGAACCTATAACAGCTGGCATTGATTGCGACGGCGATGGTGTGCTGGATGCCACAGAAGTGGCCAACGGTACCGATCCATTCGATCCATGTTCATATAACGTGGCGGATATCACTGAGCCTATCACAGCTGGCGTTGATTGCGACGGCGACGGTGTGCTGGATGCCACGGAAGTTGCAAATGGTACTGATCCAACCGATCCATGTGACTATAATATAACGGATATAACTGAGCCGATCACAGCCGGTGTGGACTGCGATGGTGATGGTGTGCTGGATGCCACGGAAGTTGCAAATGGTACTGATCCAACCGATCCATGTTCTTATGATGTGGCTGATATCACCGAGCCGATCAATGCCGGTGTGGACTGCGATGGCGATGGCGTGCTGGATGCCACAGAAGTGGCCAACGGCACCGATCCGTTTGATTCATGTTCATACAACGTGGCCGATATCACTGAGCCGATAACAGCAGGTACAGACTGCGATGGTGATGGTGTGCTGGATGCTACCGAGATAACAGACAGTACCGATCCGTTTGATGGCTGTTCTTACAATCCAGATAGTATCACTGAAACTGTTACAACAACAGCTGATTGTACCGCTTCTATTGAACTCACCAAGATAGCCGATACCTTTGGAACGGATGTCGGGGATATAATCTATTACACCATTTATGTGGAGAACACCGGTAATGTGACCCTGACTGACATAAGCCTTGTTGACACCTTTATGGATATCAACGGAAATCCGTTGACCCTTTCAAGCGGACCGTCGTTTGACAGTTCGGAGATGGGTAGTCCTGAAGGAACTTTGGTTCCTGGCGAGGTTGCCACATATAGTGCAACATTTATCATCACCCAGGATGCTGTTCTTCAGGGAGGCGTAAGTAACAGTGTTCAGGGAATAGGTGCGGGGCCTAACTTTGATGTCGTAGATGATGTGAGTGATGATGGTGACGATTTTGATGGAAATTCACAGGATGATCCAACGGTAACCGATCTGGGATGCCTGTTGATATTCAATGAGTTCTCACCAAATGGTGATGGTGTCAATGATACTCTTGTGATCAACTGTATCCAGAACTATCCTGACAACAAGCTTGAGATCTATAACCGCTGGGGTAACATTGTTTACGAGAGACGCGGATATTTTAACGAGTTTGACGGAATATCTAATGGGCGATCTGTGTTGAATGTGGGAGAGATGCTTCCCGTAGGTACTTACTATTATGTCTTAGACCTCGGTGATGGAAACAAGCCACGGGTTGGATGGATTTATATCAACAGATAATATGAAGCCTTCGATTAAATAAAACAGATGAAAATGAAACGCAAATCGTCGATAATCACCGGACTGTTCCTTCTGGTGCTGGGGTTGTTGAGTCCTGAGTCTCATGCGCAGCAGGATCCTCAGTACACCCAGTATATGTATAACACCATGAGTGTTAACCCTGGATATGCCGGTCAGCGCGAAGTATTAAGTATCTCAGGTTTGCATCGGGCTCAATGGGTGGGGATTGATGGTGCGCCACGAACCCAATCACTTGTGGTTCATTCACCGCTCAGAAACGAAAAGATCGGCCTTGGTTTGTCGGTGGTCAATGACGCCCTTGGTCCGGCCAATGAGACCTATGTGGACGGTAATTTCTCTTATACCATAAGGCTTAATGACTATGATACCAGATTATCCTTCGGTCTTAAGGGCGGGTTTCATATCCTGGAGACCAACTGGAGTGAGGGAGCATTCCAAAATCCGGATGCGGCCTTTCAGCAGGATCTGAGTTTGTTTTCTCCCATAATAGGAGCCGGGTTGTACCTGCATTCCGATAAATGGTATCTGGGTGCTTCAATACCAAATTTCATAACAACTCAGCATTATGATGACTTCCAGGAGTCGATTGCAAAAGAGCGGCTGCATTATTATTTAATAGGAGGGGTCGTGTTTAACGCTGGTGAAAACCTAAAGCTCAAACCGGCATTTCTTTTAAAAGCTGTTTCCGGGGCTCCGCTTATAGTGGATCTTTCAGCTAATGCACTGTTCAGTGAAAAATTCACCCTGGGAGTGGCTTACAGATGGGACGACTCCTTTAGCGGACTGGCGGGATTCCAGCTAAGCGACAGTGTTTTCCTTGGGTATGCATACGATCTTACAGCCACTGACCTTAATAATTATAATAGTGGAACCCATGAGATCATGCTTCGTTTTGAATTACAACCCGCGGGTAGAATATTATCGCCTCGATTCTTTTAAACCGGCTACTATGAGACTTAAATTTTATTTGACATTTGTTAGCGTGCTTATCCTGAGCTGTAATGCATATTCGCAAAAAGGCAGTGTGAAAAAAGCATTAAATGACTACGATAAATTTTCATATGTAAAAACCACCGACATACTTCTGAAAGTTGCTGAAGATGGTTATGAGTCGGCAGACTTATTTGAAAAACTGGGCAATGCCTTTTACTTCAATAATGAGATGGCGGATGCCAGCAAGTGGTATTCCAGGTTGATGGAAATGGACCGTGTGATAGATCCGGAGTTGTATTACCGCTACGCCCAGGCACTGAAGTTTTCAGAACGCTATACTGAATCGGATAAATGGATGGAACGTTTTGCAGAGGCACGGTCTGAAGAACTAAGGTCCAGAGGATTCAAGTCGAAACGCGACTACCTCGAGAGTATCGAGCAATTAAGTGAGACTTTCCCGGTCATCAACCTCGATATCAACACAGAATGGTCTGATTTTGGAGCAAACCAGTATAAAGACCAGTTTATTTTTGCCTCCTCCAGGGATACTTCAAAAAAAACCTATAATTGGAACGAACAACCCTTTTTGGAGCTTTATTCAGCAGAAAAAAAGGAATCGGGAGTTTATGGTGATGTAAAAAATTTTGATCCTAAAATCAACACGAAATACCACGAGTCATCGGCATCGTTTCTTCCATCAGATAACCTGATCTATTTCACCCGAAATAACTATTACAGAAGAAACCTTAAACGAGATGACCAGGGCATCAATCGCTTGCACATATACAGGGCCCGGCTGCAGGAGGATGGTTCCTGGGGAGATATACAGCCTGTGCATTTTAACAGTGAAGCCTACAGCGTTGCTCACCCGACTGTTAACGCATATGGAACCAGGATATATTTCGCCTCTGACATGGACGGGACCTTAGGGAGTTCCGATCTGTTTATGGCTGATATCAATGATGATGGTACATTGGGCGAACCGGTTCACCTGGGTGTAGCCCTGAATACCGAAGGTCAGGAGACCTTCCCTTATGTGAACTCTAAAGGTGATCTGTATTATTCTTCCAACGGACTGCCGGGGCTAGGCGGACTGGATGTGTTCATGGTCCGGGATTTTGAAAAGAGACTGGACAGTCATGACCAGCTGATAGTAGAGAATGTAGGTCGCCCCATCAATAGCCCTAAAGACGATTTCGCCTATTATGAGAACCTTGGAACCAGGGAAGGCTTCTTCTCTTCTAACCGAGACGGCGGCAAGGGCGACGACGATATTTATTTCTTTAATGTACCTGAATGCCTTCAGGATCTTGAAGGAATGGTATATAACGAGAAGACAAGGGAACTGATTCCCGGAGCAAAAGTGCGTTTATTCGATCAGGCTGGTCAGGAGATCAGGGAAATGGTCGTTGGTGAAGACGGGAAATATTTATTTAAGGATCTAGACTGTGAAAAAGAATACCTTGTAAGGGTTGAAAAAGAAACTTACGGTACTGCTGAGGATCGTATTAGTACGACCAACAATAGAAAAGAAAACCTGAAACTGGATCTTGACATCACCAGGGATGAAGTAGCGGTAGGTGAGGGAACCAACCTCAGGGAGGCCCTTGACCTGAATCCGATCTATTTCGATTTTGACAAATGGAACATCAGGCCGGATGCTGAAGTGGAACTTCAGAAGGTGATCGCTGTTCTCAGGCAGTACCCTGATATGCGCCTGGATGTGCAGTCGCATACCGATAGCCGTGCTACCAATGCCTATAATGAAGCTCTGTCCCAGAGAAGGAACACTTCAACAATAAATTATTTAATTGAAGTAGGAGGTATAGACCCCGGCCGTATAAGTGGAAAGGGTTATGGGGAGACCGCACTGGCTAATGACTGCGGTGACGGGGCTAAATGTACTGAAGATGAGCATCAGCAGAACAGGAGAAGTGATTTCATTGTAATTCAAATGTGATATTTTAGTTAAATGCCTGAAACTGCCTCTACGGAGGCAGTTTTTTTATGATAAGATTATCAAATTATCTTACTTTTAAGGGTATTTTTGCGCTATGGTGGAATACGTAATACTTGTAGATGAGCAGGACAACCAGATAGGTTTGATGCCCAAGATGATGGCTCATGAAAAAGCTCTGCTTCATCGTGCCTTCTCCGTTTTCATCTTCAACAGCAAGAATGAACTCATGCTTCAGCAGAGAGCCCTGCATAAGTATCACTCCCCCGGTTTATGGACCAATACCTGTTGCAGTCATCAGCGTGAGGGAGAATCAAATATTGAGGCCGGGAAACGAAGGCTTATGGAGGAGATGGGATTTGAAACGGAATTAAAGGAAACGACCTCCTTCATATATAAAGCTCCTTTCGACAATGGACTAACAGAACATGAATTAGACCATGTTTTGGTTGGTTATTACGAGGGAAAACCAGAGATCAATGATGAAGAGGTAGCCGACTGGAAATGGATGTCGCTGGAACAGGTGAAAGATGATATCAGTTCCAACCCTGATCAATATACCGCCTGGTTCAAGATTATTTTTGAGAAATTTTATGATCATATAAATTTGCCTTCAGATGCGAGTAACAGTTAGTAGAAAGGCTCATTTTAATGCGGCACATCGCTTGTACCGTAAAGATTGGAGTCATGAGAAGAACCAGGAAGTATTCGGCCTTTGCAACAATCCGAATTACCATGGCCATAACTATGAGCTTATAGTAAGTGTGACGGGAGATATCGATCCGCTTACGGGCTATGTTATGGATATGAAAGACCTTAAAGACCTTATAAAGGCAGAAGTTGAAAATGCATTTGATCATAAGAATTTGAACCTGGATGTGCCTGAATTTGAAGATCTTAATCCCACAGCCGAAAATATTGTAGTGGTGATCTACAATAAATTACGATCTAAAATATCTGAAGATAAAGACCTTGAGATCACACTATATGAGACCCCCAGAAATTTTGTTTCCTACTCCGGTTAATTTATGAAGCAGAAACTACATCCCTTGATTTTTAAACCGATCCTGCAGGAACGCATTTGGGGAGGTGAAAAATTAAAAACCGAGTTCAATAAACCCACAGATAAGACCAATGTGGGAGAAAGCTGGGAGATCAGTGATGTGGAAGGCTTTTCCTCGGAGGTTGCTGAAGGAGCTTTAAAGGGAAAAAACCTGAGAGAACTCATTGAGAATTTTAAGTCGGAGCTTATAGGCCATTCGGTTTATAACAGGTTTGAAGGGAAATTTCCAATACTTATCAAATTCATCGATGCGAAAACCGATCTCTCAATTCAACTGCACCCTGATGACGAGTTGGCAAAGGCCAGGCATAATTCCTTTGGAAAAACAGAAATGTGGCACGTAATGCATGCCGAAAAAGGTTCGAGGCTAATCCTCGGACTTAAAAAGGATGTGGATTCCAAGACATATCTCGAAAATTTAAAAGCAAAAACCCTGCCCCGGATCCTAAATGAGGAATTTGTAACCAAAGGTGACACTTATTTTATCGAGGCAGGATTGATTCATGCTATTGGCGGAGGCATTATGTTGGCAGAAATTCAGCAAACCAGTGATGTTACTTACCGGGTTTATGATTGGGACAGGGTTGATGATAAGGGCCAGTCTAGGGAGTTACACAACGACCTCGCCCTTGATGCCATCGACTTTAATGGCAAGGATAATGTGAAGGTTGAATATGACGATAAGCCTGATCGCCCCAACGTGATGGTTCATTGCCCTTACTTCAAAACCAATTACATCAAACTTACCAGAGATATGACGAAGGAGAATTCAGAAGATTCCTTTCTAATTTACATCTGTTCTGAGGGTGCGGCATGCATCGTATCCGGAGGTAAAGAGTACAAGATCATAAAAGGTCAGTCCATTCTCATTCCGGCATGTATCAAGGCTTTTGATATACGGACAAGGGGTGCTGAATTACTGGAGGTATTTGTATAAAATGCTTACATTTAAAACAATTAAACTAAATTATGGCGAATATCAGAGACTTGAAAAAGGACATCAATTATGTTCTTGGCGATATTATTGAAGCGGTTTATATCTGTGAGATCGCGAACCCGGCAGTAGACAAGAAGAAAAGCGAGGCTATTATTGACGAGGCCATTGAGGTTTTCGACGATCTTATTGCGAAGGTCAATGACCGTAAAGTCGAGAATCGAGCTGCTCATCTTAGGGCTGTCCATAAAGAATTAGAAGATCGTGGTCGGAAGCTTATCGAAAAAGTCAACAAGCTTTAAGAAACTCGAATGGCTTTAAATTATTCCTCCGAATTTTTTAAGCCTGAAATGAATGTGAAGAGTTCCTGTCCGTATTTAGATTGGGCGATGGAATCAGGGAGCGCCTTATAGATAGTATCTAAAAACCTGGGATTTGAGTCGTAGATCTCTCTAACGGCTACGTATGGGGCTACCTGGCTGAATTTGTTGTTCATTGCGAAATTGATAGCGTATAGGTATTTACGCTTCACCAGCTTGTCTATCTCTGTCCTGATACTATCCTGCTTTAAACTGTCATTTACTGTTTCAAACTGGAATCTGATCAGCTCAAGATTCTGATCGTTGAATCTTGCCATCATTTCATTGAATTCATTCATGAGGTCCTGCTGAGCAGAACCGCTTATTTTAGCATCATATAGGAATCGCTTCAGCGATGTATTAACCGTCATGTTTCCGGGTGCAGCAAAGAAACCCAATCTCTGTGCGTCGGAATTCGCCACATCCAGCCTCAGGTTCAGAACCTCAGGCTCTTCAAGCCTGGCCTGGAGAACAAAATCGGGCTGGCCATTAATCAACATTGAATCGATCACCACCCAACTCGTATCGATTTGCCTCTCAAGATAAAGTGTTCCTTTTTTCAGGCCGCGAACCTGACCATTTACAACAAAATTCGGTTCAGTTCTTGAACATGATAAAATAAGAGCGGCGATAAATGAGATTTGAAGAATTCGTTTCATAAGATAGATTGATTAGCCTCCTGATGCAATTTGCATTAAAATAGTACAGCCAATGGCCGCAACAGTACCGATGGCATATCCGAAAACAGCAAGTAAAACCCCAACCGTTGCCAGGGAAGGATGGAATGCTGACGCCACAATTGGTGCCGATGCCGCCCCGCCCACGTTGGCCTGGCTGCCGACTGCCAGAAAGAAATAAGGTGCTTTAATAAGTTTGGCCACTATAATAAGAAGACCTGCATGAATGGTCATCCAGACCATTCCGATGGCGATAAGCCCAACGTTGTCAAAGATCAGCGTGAGATCCATCTTCATGCCGATGGAAGCCACAAGGATATAAATAAATACACTTCCGAACTTGCTTGCACCTGCTCCCTCGTAATTCCGCGCCTTGGTATAGGAAAGGATTATTGCGATGATTGTTGCTATACTTATCATCCAGAAAAATTTCGATCCAAGGAAGGTAAATATATTCCTTGTGGTTGCCGATTCAATCCCGGAAACAACATCACTGAAGAAAGGTGCTATATACCCTGCCAGTAAATGCGCCATGCTCACCGATCCGAAGGCAATGGCCGCAATTATCATAAGGTCGGTCAGTGAAGGATTTCGCTTCACCTTTTTTGAGAAGGAACTGACCTTTTCCTTAAGGTTTTCAATAGCTGAGGTATCCGCCTTCAGCCATTTATCGATCTGATTTGAACGTCCTATCCCGATCAGGAGTAAAGCCATCCAGATATTGGCAACCACAATGTCTACGAAAACCATTCCGCCGTAAAGTTTTTGATTGTAGCCATAGATCTCGAGCATGGCAGTTTGATTGGCGCCTCCGCCAATCCAGCTTCCTGCTAGCGTTGCCAGTCCGCGCCAAACAGCGTCGGGTCCGACACCTCCAACCGTTTCAGGTGAAATGGCCGAGATGATGAGAATGGCGATAGGACCACCAATGATTATCCCTACAGTCCCTGTAAAGAACATGATCAGTGCTTTCCAGCCCAGGTTGAACACTCCTTTAAGGTCTATGCTCAAGGTCATTAGCACAAGTGCGGCAGGTAAGAGATAACGTGAGGACACGTAGTATAGATTGGTAGAGTGACTGATGGTTTCACCTGCCTCGTTAACGGTTTGCCATTCGGGCGCTATCAGACCGGTAGTGGTAAAAAGAGCCGGAACCATATAGGCCATAAAGAGTCCCGGGACAATTTTGTAGAACTTATGCCAGAATCCCGAAGGGCGCGATTCGGTATAAAAAATTAGTCCTAAAGCAACCATTAGGAGGCCAAGGACTATGGTGTCGTCGGTAAAAAAAGGCACATTACCTTCCATGCATCAGATATTTAACCAGTAGGTGAGTTTCAGATTGAGGGATCGCACTCTTGGAGCAAATGGGTTCTCCACGAAATAATTATCGTTGTAAACTACGAATAAATCTGATAATGGTGCAAATCGCCACTGCAATCTCGAATTAATGCTAAAATTGTCCTGTTGGGTGCTGTATTGGATAAAAGTAGCCCAAAAGATATTCTTGTTGAATGTAATATCGATCCTGGGGCCAATAAGCCACAGGTCTGCATCAGGATAAGGATCAGGAAGGTTTATATCATCAAAACGAACGTCGATTGAAGCCTGGAAATAGGGCTGCCAACGATAACTGAGAGAACCTTCAAATGTAAATTTGTCACCGTTGAAAAACCTTCCGTATGACGGTTCTATATTGAAAGAGAAATCTTTTCTCTGATCGGACTGGTACTCAGCACCGAAGCTGGTGTAGTAATACCCCTGATCAGCAGGAAGAGGAATACCATCGTCAGATCCCGTAGGGTCGAATTCATCATACAGTTTGATATATCTGTTGAACATTTCAAAACTCAGATCGGCCGTATTGGCAAAGCGGGCCTGCCAACGTGTGATAATGGTATAGTCAGAATTCTCGAAGTCCAATTGAGGCCTCCAGATAAAAATTGGGATCACCTCAATACTATGGTTTTGAATCTTGCCAGTTTTCGGCCAGAAATTTCGTTGGAACGAAGGATTTATTTTAAAAATATCTGTTCTACGGATAAATCCCAGGTCAGAACGGAAATTATCGCCTACATAAACGCCGCTTATCCTGAAGTTATAATTTCGACTATTGTACTCAGTTGAAGCCCCTGCCGAATAGGCATTGTCATTATTCGATGGAGAGAAGGATTGATGATAAAAGTACTTCCCAACCCAGGTGTTGTCTTCCGAAGCCAAGCGGTAATCAAGTCCTAAAACACGGTTGTACCTATCGTTATCATCGAGGAAATCGTAATCTTTAGTGACCTGCTTATTGATAAACATGACGCTTATATTTGACCGGCTGAAAGTCTTTAATTGGGCGGTGACAACCGCGTTATTCGATGAAGCGATCTCATTGGTCAAATCTTCGGATGTCTGCATACTCAGTATACCTATTCGAAGGTCATCCGAAACCTTTCCACTGAGACGCAGGCCGGCAATAATATCGTTCTGGATATTGTTGTCATCAAGATCTGTAGCGATTCCTATACGCCTTGAGAAAAAAGCATTTGCATCCCTGTTGTCACCGAAGTCGTTGAACAGATCCGCATTTTCGATAAAAAATTGGCGTCTTTCAGGCAGGCCTATCTCGAAACGCGTCAGGTTGGTAACCTGCTGATCGACTTCCACCTGCGAAAAATCGGGATTTATGGTCAGATCGAGATTCAGGCTGTTTTTTACGGTTAGCCTGGCATCTCCTCCGAATTTAAAATCGGAAACGTTATCCTTCGATTCATAATCTCTGCCTACAAGGCTATTGACATAGGGAATAATGCTTACCGGCGATTTAGATTTACCGAGGGGTTTTTCAAATATCATTTCCCCCATGTAGGCCAGGTTGAAGATGAACTGGTTCTGGGGAATTCGAATCCAGGTGTTGTTCTCATTGGCTTGTGTGTCGAAATGATAGCTATTAAAGCGCCATTTGGTCTCACCTTCGCGATATTTAAATGAGAAAAAAGGGATGATCCATTCCACGATGTAATGATCTTCATTGACCCTGGTTTGGCAACGCCACTTGGCATCCCAGGCCATGTTGAATCCCCTTAATTCGGCCCCTCCTCCTGATAGCAGCATCTCCCGCTGTACTCCGGCCGGGTTGGTCCCGAAGATAAATGCATTGGTGCCGTCATTAAAGGTGTCGAACAGAAGTGTGATGTTGTCATTACCTCCCGCACGAAAATCACGTCTCAAAGACGGGATCACGTAATTGTTGGTGGGTGAATTCACCTTCATCCCTACATACAGGTTATTGTCATCGAACAGCATCCTGATCTCTGCCTGCTGCTCGGCTTGAAGGGAATCGACAGGGAAATATTGCCAGAAATTGGTTG
>JBFKFP010000093.1:0-10826 GCA_041618535.1 Flavobacteriaceae bacterium | reverse complement strand
TTTGGACGGAATACTGGAAAATTTCCAGAGAGCCGGGATAAAGATGATCAGATTGGACGCCGCGGGATATGCCATTAAGAAAAAGGGTTCCTCATGCTTTATGATTGAAGAGACCTTTGAATTTATAGATGAACTCTCTGCAAAGGCCAGAGCAAGAGGTATTGAAATATTGGTGGAAATTCATTCCTATTACAAAACGCAGATCGAGATCGCAAAACGAACTGATTATGTATACGACTTCGCACTTCCGGTGCTTGTTTTAGACACCTTATTCAATAAAGATGCCCGCAACCTTAAAAAATGGTTGGCCGTTAGCCCGAGGAATGCCATTACGGTTTTAGACACTCACGACGGGATCGGTATTGTAGACGTGGGTTCAGAACATGGTAAACCCGGGCTCATTGCGGATAGCAGCCTTGATAAAATTGTAGATCAAATACACGATAACAGTAAAGGAGAGAGCCGCATGGCCACTGGCGCAGCAGCCTCAAATCTGGATCTGTATCAGGTTAACTGTACATTTTTTGACGCTCTTGGCAAAGACGAGAACTGCTATTTGATATCCCGTGCCATACAATTCTTCGTTCCGGGAATTCCGCAGGTCTATTACGTCGGATTTTTAGCTGGAGAAAATGATATGGATTTATTGGAAAAAACAAATGTCGGGAGGGATATTAACCGCCATTATTATTCCAGGCACGACGTTCACCAGGCATTGGATAAACCGGTTGTTCAATCTCTGAAGAAATTGATACGATTTAGAAATACCCATCCTGCATTCAACGGGGAATTTTTTCTGTTAGAGTCAGCTCAACACCTTCTTCATATTAAATGGGAAGACGAGGAGGACAAGGCCTTTCTGAAATTGGATCTCTCATCTATGAGAATGGATATTCAATTTTCAGAAGATGGAGAAATAAAGCGACTGAAGATATAGATTTAAGCCCATGAGCTGCGCCATGAACGATTTGAAAAATGCATCCTGCAGCTCCAGGTCACAGCTTAAACATTTATTCAGCTTTAATTGAATTAAATAATGAGACAGATAACGATAATTGTCCTGGCCCTTTTTCTGGCCGGCTGCCAGGATGAAAGATCAACCCAGGTTGATTCTGCCAATTTTGAATTTATTGAATTAGCCGAAGGCGTCTATAGCTGCATTCACAAAATCGGTGGCAAGGCCATCTGTAATGTGGGTGTCGTTGACAATGGAGAGGAGACCATAATTTTCGATAGCTTTCTCTCCCCTGATGTGGCCTTAGAACTAAAAAAAGTTCTCAAAAAATCTGGTTTTTCACCTGTGCGCTACGTCATCAACAGTCATTTCCATAATGATCATATCAGGGGTAACCAGGCGTTCTCCAAGGAAGCTAGAATAATCAGCACTCAGAGAACAAAAGAAATGATAGAGACCGAAGAGCCCCTTCAAATTGCTTATGAGAAAGAAAACGCCCCGGCAAGATTAGCTTATTATGATTCGCTGCATATTAATTTCAAGGGAGATAAGAACTCGGAAGAATATCGGCAGATCCTCATGTGGAAACCTTATTACGAGACACTTTCTGAGAGCCATGAAAAGGTTGTAACCATTGTCCCTGATATGTTGGTTGACAGCATTCAATTTCTGAACGGACCAGATCGTACGGTCCAATTGATTGCGAGAGGCCAGGGACATACCGAAAGTGATCTTGTACTTTACCTTCCAGAAGACAAGATCTTGTTCACCGGCGACCTGGTGTTCAATGGATGTCACCCCTATATTGCTGATGGTGATATTATCAACTGGAAAGCCTGGCTCGATTATTTGAAGAGCCTTAAAGTCAAGACGGTAATACCCGGACACGGACCATTGGGCGACAAATCAATTTTGGGCCAGATGAAGAACTACCTTCAGGACCTGGAGATTGCTGCAGGGAAGCTTGTAGATGATAGAGTCACAGAACAATCCTTCACAGAAGCCATTGTTCCCAAAGCTTACAAAGATTGGTGGTTCGATCAGTTTTATCCATCCAACCTGAGATTCGCTCTTGAATCCTTAAAAGCCAATAATAATTGAACGTCAACAGGGGTGAAATCTGTTTCTAATTAAACTTAAAAGATAATTCCCTTAGATATTTTTAAAAGGGTGAGGCCAGATTAAGGTTGAATTAAAAAATCCTTATCTTCAGTGTCTTAGTAAAAAACGTCCCTTTTTACCCGATACATTCTGCCTGTGTTCTTGGAAGAACGAATAAATATAATTGCACCTCATGACTGGGAAAATAATCAGCTCATCCATAATTGTGATACTATTGTTATTCGGCTGTCAAAGTCCGGATAAAGACGAGAGAAAACAAGAGACAGTAGCAACATCTCCATACGTTCCCGAATCCTATGTTAAGCTCGAACACCCGGAATGGAGCAAAAACGCGTCCATTTACGAGCTCAATACACGACAATTCAGTGAGGAGGGAACTTTTAAGGCTGCCGAAAAAGAACTTCCACGTTTAAAAGAGTTGGGAGTCGATATCATCTGGTTAATGCCTATTCACGAGATCGGTGAGAAGAACAGGAAGGGCTCACTGGGAAGTCCTTACTCCGTAAAAGACTATTACAGTGTTAATTCGGAATTTGGTACTCTGGATGAACTGAAGGAGTTTGTGAATGCAGCACATGACCAGGGAATGTATGTCATTCTTGATTGGGTGGCCAATCATACTGCATGGGACAATGTTTTGGTTGCCGAACATCCCGACTGGTATGACAAGGATTACAAAGGTGATTTCAGGCCAACGCCCTGGTGGGACTGGTCAGACATAATCGATCTGGATTTTAATAAGGCTGAAGTTAGGGAATACATGACCGAAGCATTAAAGTATTGGGTAAAAGAAGTGGATATAGATGGATATAGATGTGATGTTGCCGGATTTGTTCCTGTTGATTTCTGGAATAATGTGCGGAGAGAATTGGATGCCATAAAACCCGTATTTATGCTGGCAGAATGGGAATCACGTGACCTGCATGCAAAAGCATTCGACATGACCTATGCCTGGAGTTGGAATGAGACCATGCACAGAATATGTCATGGACAGGCCGATGTTAACGGGCTGTACATATACTACTCCTGGAACGAAAGCGCCTTTCCAGAAGGAGCATTCAGGATGACATTCGTGACGAATCATGATAAAAATGCCTGGGAAGGTACGATGTGGGAACAATTCGGTGATGGTTTGGAAGCCGCTATTGTGTTATCAGTTGTAGGTGAAGGTATGCCGCTGATATATAATGGGCAGGAGGCTGGAAATAAAAAGCGTCTTGAATTCTTTGAAAGAGATCCCATAGAATGGAAAGAGCATTACATTGGCGACCTATACAAGGATCTTTTAAAACTCATGAAACAAAATACAGCCCTGTGGCATGCCGGTTGGGGCAGCACCATGATCAAAGTCCCCAATTCGTCCGAGACTGAAATATTGAGCTTTGTCAGGCAGAACGAGGAGGATAAGGTCTTTGCTGTTTTTAATTTCTCTGAAAATACTCAAACTGTTTCTTTTAAGGAAACCCTTTACCACGGGACGTACAACGATTATTTTACAAGGGAAAGAGTGATGTTCGGCGAAGGATCTGATATTGAGTTAGATGCCTGGGGCTATAAAGTATTCACGAAAACATATTAAATTATTGGGTATCTTAAGTACATCAAATATCATCTAGGAAATTAACCGTAATTTGAAAATAGTGTAATCATGGATAATTCAAGAGTTTACAGGATGAAGTTCGCCAGCGTATACCCGCATTATATCAACAAGGCGGAAAAAAAAGGGCGTACCAAAGAAGATGTTCATGCCATAATCAAATGGCTTACTGGCTATGATGAAAAAGCTTTATCAAAGATACTTCAGGATGGGACAGATTTTGAAACTTTTTTTAAAGAAGCTCCCCGGTTGAATCCGAATGTATCAAAGATAACCGGTGTGATCTGCGGCTATCGCGTTGAGGAGATCGAGGACAAACTGATGCAAAAAATCAGGTATCTCGATAAACTGGTTGATGAGTTGGCCCGTGGTAAGGCTATGGAAAAAATATTGAGGCATTGATTTTTAGCTAATTATTTATAAGCCTTCAGGAAAATTCCAATCAGGTTTATTTCTCTGATGTATTTACAGTTAAATGAGAAATTCAATTATCATAGTTTCTTTTCTTTTTTTGGTAATGTGCTGCAATTCGCAAACTGCGAATCCCGGTAAATCAGTTGGTGGACCATGTGAAGGCTGCGAGGCCATACATGAATATGGTGATAAAATATTGAGCCCGGTGGACACACTTCCCAAATACAGCAATACCGAGCCTAAATTGTTGATCAGTGGAACTATTTATAAGAAAGATGGAAAAACGCCTGCAAAGGATATCATTCTTTATGTTTACCACACCAACCGGCAAGGTATCTATGAAACGAGAGGTGATGAAAAAGGATGGGCCAGGCGGCATGGTTTTATCCGGGGATGGATCAAAACCGGAAATGACGGAAAATACTCTATTTACACCTTCCGTCCCGGGGCCTATCCCGGCAGAACCGAGCCCGAACATATTCATTTAACAATAAAGGAGCCAGGAAAAAACGAATATTATATCGATGATATCATGTTCGAGGATGATCCGCTTTTAACCAATTCTGTAAAGATCAGCAGAGTGAATCGGGCGGGATCAGGAATTGTTAAGGCTGTCCCTAAGAATGGACATTTATTAGTAAAAAGAGATATAATCCTGGGATTGAATATCCCCGATTATAACTAATTTATCTTTATATAATCTGATATTTAATGGATTTCATAAAATCGAAATTATTTCCTTACGTCTTTATTAGCCTGCTCCTGTCTTGCAATACCTCAAATGACAATAGTTCGGAATTGCAAATTGATTCAATGATGATAC
Source organism: Flavobacteriaceae bacterium (assembly GCA_041618535.1). Taxonomy (GTDB): domain Bacteria; phylum Bacteroidota; class Bacteroidia; order Flavobacteriales; family Flavobacteriaceae; genus SHLJ01. The sequence continues at coordinate 5,915 of JBFKFP010000093.1, read as the reverse complement.
GGTTGTCTGAAATTGAAATTTATCCTGAGCATCTGGAATCCTATCTTACAATCCTTAAGGAAGAATCAGAAGCTTCTGTAAGGCTTGAACCGGGCGTTATTTCCATTTATCCAATGTTTCAGGAGGAAAACCCAACATCCATTAGAATACTTGAGATATATGCGAATAGGGAAGCCTATGAATCCCATCTTCTAACACCGCATTTCAAAGAATATAAATCCACTACCCTGCATATGGTTCAATCCCTTAAATTGGTTGATATGTCGGCCATTGACGGCGAGACTATGCCGGAAATTTTTAAGAAAATTAGTTTGACAGAATAACATATTTTCTCCGAAATGAACAAATTATTAAGCCTTCTATTTATCCTAATTGTCTTCAACGCCTGCAAGAACAAGGAAAAGATCGCTGTGGAACTACCTCAGCTGGTCAATGAAAAATCAGGGATCATTTTAGATAAAGACGGACAAAAATTCCGTGACCTGAATAAGAACGGTAAGATTGATATATACGAAGACCTGTCACAATCTACAGATGATCGTGTTGATGATCTGATCGGTCAGATGAATCTTGAAGAAAAGGCCGGCATGCTTTTTATCAACGGTGCTCCTGTTAGCGAGGATGCCGATCCGGAAGGAAATTTAGGCCTGGTTGGTCCTGCAGCCAGGATGCCTTCAGTAGTGACGAACATGAATGATCGGAAGATGAATCATTTTAATATATGGGGAATCCCTTCTGATCCCAATATTTTTGCGAAATGGTATAATAATGTGCAGCAAGATGCGGAACAAAACAGACTCGGAATTCCGGTGACCATTGCCTCCGATCCACGGCATCACCTGGGGCAAAATGTTATTGGTGAAGCTTCTACAGGATTCAGTCAGTTCTGTGAGATGCCCGGATTCGCTGCTATCGATGATGAAGAATTGACCAGGGAATTTGCGGATATTGTTCGTAAGGAATACCTGGCCATTGGGATTCGTATGGCACTGCATCCTCAGATTGACCTGGCCACAGAACCACGTTGGGCCAGAATAAGTGGGAACTTCAGCGAAGATGCCGAGCTTACAGCCAGATTGGTAAAGCCCTACATTCTCGGAATGCAGACCGACGATCTTTCTCAGGGTATTGCCTGCATGACTAAACATTTTCCCGGTGGCGGTCCTCAAAAAGAAGGGCTTGATCCGCATTTTTCATTTCAAAAAGGTCAGATCTATCCCGGTGAAAATTTCGACTATCACCTGATCCCCTTTAAGGCGGCCTTTGAGGTCAATACAGCGGCCATTATGCCTTATTACGGTATTCCTGTTGACCAGACCGATGAGAACGTGGCAATGGGTTATAATAAGGCCATTATCACAGGTCTCTTAAGAGATAAATATAACTATGAAGGGGTGGTATGCACCGATTGGGGTCTGATAACCGATGTGCCTTTCGGTCCGGATGTTATCTGGAAAGCCAGGGCCTGGGGGGTTGAAGATCTGAGCGAAGCAGACAGGGTGCTTAAAATATTGAATGCGGGATGTGATCAGTTCGGTGGAGAAAGCAGGCCGGAACTAGTAGTTCAACTGGTTAATGAAGGTAAATTAACAGAGGAGCGACTGGATCAATCACTCAGACGCATCCTTCACTTGAAATTTCAATTGGGTCTGTTCGATAATCCTTTTGTTGATGAAAGCAGGGTTGATGAGACCCTGGGAATGGATTCAGCAAGAGCACTCGGTGAACTTACCCAGAAAAGATCAATGACCTTATTGAAGAACAAGGATGGTATCCTTCCACTCGAAAAAGATAAACTTAAAATATATATCAGGAATATCGACAGTGCAACAGTTGCTAAATATGCTACTGTAGTTAACACAGCCGAAGAAGCAGATCTGGCTGTAATAAGGATAAACACACCATGGTATGCCGTAGATACCAAGAATATGTTCGCAGCTTCCTTTCACCATGGTGACCTTGATTTCAAGGGGGAAGAGAAATCGGAAATCCTTAACCTGCTGAATTCAGTTCCCACCATTGTGGATATTTACCTGGACAGGCCGGCAGTTATTCCCGAGATAGCTGATAAGGCAGCGGCTTTGATAGCCAATTACGGAGCATCTGACCGATCTGTCTGTGAGGTCTTGTTCGGAAACTCTTCTCCGGAAGGAAAGCTGCCTTTTGAACTACCGTCTTCCATGGAAGCAGTCCGCAAACAGAAAACCGATGTTCCTTACGACAGTGAGAATCCCTTATTCGAATTCGGATACGGACTTAGTTATAAATAGAAGAATATCTCTTTTATGAAGTTAGAATTTATAAAAACAGCCTTACAATTTTTAGCAATATCACTGCTTCTTATTGGATGTGTGCAGGATTCAGAAAAAACAATTCTCATTAAAAACGCTTCTATTATTGATGGAAGCGGAACTCCGCCGTTCAGGGCTTCTGTCAGGATCAGGAATGACAAAATAGCCGATATAGGAGGCCTTAAGCCTCTTGCCTCAGATTCCGTAATTGATGCCAGGGGACTGATCTTAAGTCCGGGCTTTATCGATTCTCACAGCCATCATGACCGCGATACGCTACGGACCATGGACGCTGCAATCAGCCAGGGAATAACAACTATTATTGTTGGGCAGGACGGCTATTCCCAATGGCCATTAGGGTCTGTTTTCGACTCCCTCAACAACACTCCTTTGTCCGTAAATTTAGGATCCTATGCAGGTCATGGAAAAATCCGGATCCTGGTTATGGGGGACGATTATAAAAGGAAGGCGTCTTCCGTTGAAATAGATTCGATGAAATCGTTGTTGAAACAAGCTATGGAGGCAGGTGCATTGGGCCTTTCTACCGGACTGGAATACGATCCGGGAATTTACTCAACAACCGGGGAAGTGATTGAACTGGCAAAGGTTACATCCTCATATAACGGCACCTATATAAGTCATTTGAGGAGCGAGGATGTAGGTCTTGAAAAGAGCATTGAAGAAATAATAAGAATAGGACAGGAAGCTCAAATCCCGGTCCAGATCTCTCATTTTAAATTGGCGCGAAGGAGCTTATGGAAACAAGCCGGAAAAATTCTTAAGATGCTCGACAGTGCAAGAACGGCAGGGATTAACATTACAGCCGACATCTATCCATATGAATACTGGCAGTCGACCATGAGGGTGCTTTTCCCGCAACGGGATTTCGATAACAGGACAAGCGCTGAATTCGCCTTGAATGAGCTGACCTCGCCTGAGGGAATGATTATAAGCCGTTTTAACGCGGAACCATCCTATGAAGGCAAAACATTGGACGAAATAGCCAAGGAAAGAAATGAAGAACCGGCTGTCACCTACATGGAACTGATCAGGATGTCTGAGGAAATTCCCGGCGAATCCATAATCGCCAAATCCATGGATTCTGATGATATCAGGACCATTTTACAGTGGCCGTTCACTAATCTTTGTTCAGATGGAGCACCTTCAGGGCATCCAAGGGGCTGGGGTGCATTTCCTAAATACCTTGCAATGAAAACCGGCGATCGTTTACCTGAAAAGATCAAAAAAATGACGAGCCAGGCAGCAACCAACCTCAGGCTTGATAGTATTGGTGTGATTAAAAAGGGGTATTATGCAGATCTCGTGCTTTTCGATCGCGATAATGTTAAGGACAATGCTACATATGAAAAAAGTAACCTCAGGGCTACAGGAATTAAATTAGTGATGGTCTCAGGGAAAGTGGTTTATTACGATCAGAAACCAACCGGTATTTTCTCTGGCCGAATTATTGATAGAAAAGAATAGTTTTATGAAAAACTTCCTCCTGGCTCTCTTTGCTCTCCTCGCAGTCGGCCTTAATGCCCAAAAATTTGACAAACAGGCAATCGACGGCATTTTCGCTGAATGGGATAAACCTGATGTTCCGGGCTGTGCCTTAGGAATAATAAAAGACGGAGAGATGATTTATTCAAGGGGTTTCGGACTCGCTAATTTGGAACATGACATTCCTAATTCACCTGGATCTGTTTTCAGGATAGCTTCTACTTCTAAACAATTTACCGCTGCATCTATCATTCTGCTGTCCCTGGAAGGTAAACTGAGCCTGGATGATGATTTAAAGGGTTTTTTTCCCGATTTTCCTGATTACGCCACCGCTATCACGGTTAGGCATCTTTTGAATCATACCAGCGGAATCAGGGACTATCTTCAGATTGCTTATTTGAAGGGCCTCAGGGATGATGACTACTATGAGGATGATGAGATCATGCAGTGGCTTATAAATCAAACGGATTTAAATTTTACACCAGGAGACGAATATCTCTACAGCAATTCCGGTTATTGGCTTCTTGGACAAATCGTGAATAAGGTCGCAGGAAAAAACATGAGAGAATATGCTTTTGAGAAAATATTCAAGCCTTTAAAAATGACATCTACACACTTTCATAACGATCACAACGAAATTGTGCAGAACAGGGCCTCAGGCTATGCTTCAGATGGAAATGACGGATATAAGATAAGCATGACAACGCTGGATATGATAGGCGACGGGGGGATCTTCACCACCATTGAGGATGCAAAGAAATGGGATGATGCCTTTTACAGTCATGATGTTTTAGGTGAAGATTTCTGGGAATTGATGACCCTGCAGGGCGTTCTTAACAACGGAGAGCAAATTGAATATGCGTCGGGATTGTCCATAGGTGAATATAAGGGATTGAAGACTATCAGGCACGGCGGAGCCTTTGTGGGATTCAGAGCAGAGATGCTCCGATTCCCTGAAGAGCATTTAACCATAGTCATTTTTGCAAATCGCGCCGATGCCAACCCTTCTCTAAAAGCCGAAAGGATAGCTGAACTTCTCCTAAAAGAAAAATTGACCCAAACGGATAAACCTGAAAATGAAGACTTAATTACTTTAGGGGATATTGAAGAATTCGAACTGGATCAAATTACAGGAGATTATGAAATTCAAACCGGGATTATATTGAAAATTACCGCAGAGCAGGATTCATTGAATGTACTTCAGAACTGGGACAACAGTTCTTATAAAATTGGCAGGACCATTGGGAATTCCTTCCACAAGGCAAAAAGCGAAAACCTTAGTTTTACCTTCTCCGAACTCGAGGACGGTTATGCCCAAACACTGGCCATGGTGCAATATGACCGGGAATCGGTAGCCAAGAGAAGGAAACCTATTGATACCACCGGGGTTGACCTGGATGAATTTGCTGGTAATTACTTTAGCCCTGAGTTGAATGCAGAATACACCTTTGTTGTCCTTGATATGTCATTAAAGCTGATTGTGAATGGAAAAACCCTGGCAATGGATTGTAATATGAGCGACCAGGACCAGTTTACAACGGAGTTTGGTGTTATCAGATTTCAGAGAGAGAATGACACCATTTCAGGATTTGAATTGGATTCAGGCAGGGTTAAGAACCTGAGGTTTGCCAAACGTTAGCATATCTGGTTTTTTTTATGGATCAGTTATTCAATTTTCATTAAAATAGTATCTTAAGGCAAATTTCTGAATTTGAGAAAAACGATAATAATAAACGCCCTAATTTGGTCAGCTGCGCTAATTGCTGCTTCATTGACATTTAAAGATCATCGATACTATGACATTTTTCTTGGGATATGGGTAATTGGTTTCACCTTGGTAAATAGCTATCTTTCACATTCATCAAAAAAAGATAAATCCTGAAAAATATTCATGTCCATGACAAAAGATTCTGTTATAATAAACCGAATTTCAAAACCAACTATTTCAAATCCCCTAAAAAACTACCTTCACATTTGCTGGATACAAAAAGAAATCGATGACATTACTATAAATGGCCAGGCTTATCCTAATATTTCAAATGCAATATTTTTTTTGAACTCCCATTTAAACTGGACCATTGAAAAAGGCCCGGGACAGGAGTCGGCAGGCTATATAATGTC
>JBFKFP010000092.1:0-11002 GCA_041618535.1 Flavobacteriaceae bacterium | reverse complement strand
GCATCCGGAGAAGTTACCAGAATTAGAAAACGAAGAAACGTAATCGGTGATCTTATCAACCGCGATTTGTCCGAAGCTCGCAGCAACAGATAAAAAGATACTTAGTACGCATAATTTATACATGTGAAGTGATTGAGATTAGTTCTATTTCTATATAATAGATCAGAAAATGCTCAATATGTTGCAATTATTGTTTTTCCATTCTTTGAATTGTTTTGTTCGTAACAAGTGGCCTCGCCCAAAATCCAATGGAAAGAATATACAATAAAGGAATGAGTAAAAAATAAAGTCCTGCCTTAAGCTCAAATATGTCGCCTATCCAGCCTACTACCAATGGCATAACGGCGCCACCTGCGATCCCCGTACATAGAATTCCAGATAGAGCACCGTGGTGATGCTTCACCGAGTTTAAGCCTAATGAAAAAATAATGGACCACATAACTGAGATAAAAAACCCAATCCACGGAAAGGCTTTAACGCTCCATTCAGGAGAGGCGTTCAGAGTAAAGATCAGAGTTAATATAGTAGCTGTTGCCGAACCTACAAGGATATAGCGACTATCCCAGATCTTTAATAAAAGCAGACCCAGGATACATCCTATTGTAAGCATAGCCCAGAACCAGGAAACCGTACCCGCCCCAATTGTTTGTGGGTCCATGCCATGATAATCCAGCAGGAATTGAGATATCCAATTCCCAATGCCCTGTTCCACGCCAACATAACAGAAAATTCCGAGGAAGAATAGTACGGCCCATTTATTCCTAAGAAGCATCCAGTATGATTGGTGTTCAGCCGCTTTTTCATCCTGGCTTTTTTCAAAACGGGGATAGCTTACCTTTAGCACTATCAGGCACATTAACAAGGCTGCCAGGGTAAATATCGAATACAGGGACGCCCAGGGAATGTCTTGCGGCACAGTAGATGTGATAATCCTGGCAAGAGCCCCCCGCTCCTCATAAGGGATTACAAGACTCATATATAAATAGGGGCTTATAAACGAGGCGCCTCCGAATACAAGTTGAGCCAATACTGAATTGAAGGCAAAATGTTCCTCGCCTCCGGCCACCCGAAGAAGAGGATTCACAATGACCTGTAATATCGCCATGCAGCAACCCATTATAAAAAGGGATATGCTGAACATTATATAGCCTGGGAATATGATAAACAGAACAGAAGCAAAGGCTATTACCAAGAATGATAGGCCTAATAGAGATCTGTCGTCATAGCGTTCAGAAAGAAATCCTGCGGGGATGGACATTACGCCATATGCGATAAAAAATGAGAAGGGTAAAAATCCAGCCAAAGAGAGGCTCAGGTTAAAACTGTTCTTTACATCAGATAAGATCGAGTTGAGCACATTTGTCATGAAAGAGATCACGAACATGATGAGAAAGACCAGCGTAATAATGAGGATATTTCGATTAGCTTTAGCGGTCATGAGTTTGAATAAATGATAATATGTGGTTTGTTGCTTCCTGAAGATGCGTGCTTAAATGGTCTTCATTCCATGGATGACGGGATCCAAAAACGTGGTCGGCACCTTCTATAACCACCAGTTTCGCCGAAGGATTCCAGGATTTCAAATTTTGCGCTTCCTTTATATCAACTGCCTTATCGGAATTGCCATGAATGATAAGATACGGTTTATCCAGGCTTTTTACTGCGGTTTGAATATTGAGCTTTTCGGAATTTTTCACAAAGTCTTCATAGAATTGGAAATAGTGTGGCATCTGTTGCTTGGTCCGCCCGTTTAAAATAAACTTAATCCCTTCAGTCTTCCAATTTACAAACTCTTCTGAGCCTATATTGAACCTTGATTCAAAATCACTGACCCCGGCCAGGGTGATAAGCATATCTACCCGTTGGTCGTTTGCCGATTTCAGACATGCAATTCCCCCGCCACGGCTATGTCCCATCAAGATGATCTGTTTAGACATACCTCGAGATTCAAAACGGATATCATTTTGGATAAAATCCAGAATTATCTCCAGGTCATCCAGTTCTTTGCTATAATTATTCATTCCGAAGGCCTCGAGATCAGGAAAGTCGACGGGCTGTTCTATGGTTCCTCCATTAAATGAGAAATTGAACTTTACAACTGTTATTCCCGATCTCATCAATACATCAGACAATACATTCCATGGCCCCCAATCTTTGAATCCTTTATAGCCGTGACAGAAGACAAGTATCTTATTGGTGTCCTGAGGGTTTGCCGGGAAAATGTCCATAACAATTGGCTTCCCGTTAGGGCCATCTATCACAAGGTCTTTTTCGGTGTTCATACGGGTTTTTCTGTCAATTTTAAATGTGGGTCAACTATCTCCTTGAGAAGGTGTATCAATTGAGATTCAAATTCTGTCAAAGTCTCTGCGGTTATAATTGAATCCTTTTTAGCTCCATGACCAGACTTATCTTTTTTTGTGAATTTAAGAAAGCCTGAATTCAGGTTCTTAAAGGAGATGATCCCGGCTTCGCAAGGTAGCCCCAGATGATCTAATTTATTCAGAATATAACTATACATAAGGACCTGAAAGCTTTTTCCGAACGACTTATAATCTGTGGTCAGCTCTTCCCAGTCTATCAATTCCACCTCTTTACTCTCTACTTTCCCGGTCTTGTAGTCAATTACCCTGGGAAGGCCATTAAATTCATCAACCCTGTCTATTTGCCCCTTTAATTTAATGGCAAATGGCAATTTATCGTGGTCAATTTCAACAACGACATCCTGTTCGATACCTAATATTTTAATCTGATTACCCTGTGAAAGGCTTTTGATCTCCGAATCCAAAAACCGCCTGATGTATTGTGCCGCGATTTCTTTAGTAATCAGGTTTTTCCCTTTTGAAAGGTCGCTTGGCCTGAAGAAATTCAGAAAATGCTTGTTCAGTTTTGCGGGTAAGTCATTCTTGGCTTCCTCAAGAGAAGACTTATTAAGCAGGTTGCCCACAAAGGGAGCGTAGATTTCACGTAGGGTTTCATGTATTACTGTACCCAGGGTTTTAGCTGCCACAACCTCTTCAACTTCCTCGGCATCCCTGATTCCGAGCACAAAGTTTTTGTAGAAATCGATCGGATTTCTGATATATTGAAGCAAGGCAGACGGAGATATGCCTTCCATCATCTTCTTCTGAATGATATACAACAGATCGGAGGTTTTAATGATTTCGCGGGGATCAGGGTCAAGGCGGGGAATTGCAGGTCTCAATATCAATTTCTCGAGTTTGTGAATTCCTTCAATTTCCATCATAGTAAGAAAACGGCTTTTCTCACCTCTGTTCAATGCGTCGGTCTCGGTTCCGTAGAGAATATAAACCTCTTTGGCCCTTTGTAATAAATGGAAAAAATGATAGGCATAAACCGCGTCTTTTTCAAAATAGGTAGGCAAGCCGAACTCCCTTTTCAAGTCAAGTGGAATAAATGACTGAAAGTGCTGGCCAGCAGGTAAAATACCCTCATTTACAGAAGTGATAATGACTGTTTCGAAATCTATAACTCTAGACTCAAGGATACCCATGATTTGCAGTCCCTGTAACGGCTCCCCCTGGAAGTCGAGCTTTTCATTCTGGCGCAACTGTTTGAACAATTTATAGAACGCAGAGACTGAATTCAGATGGGGATAGGTTTTTGTCAGGCTCTCTATAGAATTTAGCAGCTCATAATACTTATATAAATATTCAAGAGCCAGTTTATTCTTCTCCCTGTCTTCCACCAGGATGGTCCTGAAATGTAAAATCAGGGATTTTATGGCCTCCATAGCCAATTCCACTTTATCTTTCCAGGGGCTGAAGATCAGGCCGCTGAGGTTTTTAATTTTATTTGAACCGAGCTCCTGGATATCGTTTAGAGATAAGAAAGTGAGATTCTTTTCCCTTATAGAGTTAATTATTTCCTGAGCATTATTCTTCTTTTCATCCTTATAAAGATCATATATCATTGGATGATTGAGGATTTCGATTACATCCTTGAAATAATGATTGGTGTCGGACTTTAGTTGCATCCTGAACCATGCGTCAATAAGTCCCGTAATAGGAACATGGGTAAGGGGGAATCCCATAGTAATATTGACGCCCTTGATCTCCGGGGATAGTCCTGACAAAACGGGAGTCAAAATAGACTCATCCCCGAGCAAGAGGGCAGTTCTATCCAGATCAGGATTATTGATTCTCAATTGGTCAAGAATCTGACTTGCGTGTTTGGCCTGAATGATCTGGCTGGACGTAGCTACTAAATGAATTTTCTTCTCTGCGGTATAATGCTCATGCGTCCATTTAAATGGATGGGATTCAAAATGCCTCCATCTTTGCCTGATTTCACGCATGAAATGACCGGCACTATGCTTGTTTTGCTTAAGAAAGTATTCATCTATGTCCCAATATATATCGGCGAGGTCATTAACCAATAACTCTTGTATAATAGTTGACTCCGATTGGTTTAAGGCATTAAACCCCATAAATATATGGCGCCTTCCCTGGTTGGCCTGGATATAATTTTCAAGGTTGCTGACGGCTTCACGGTATTGCAAACCCTGGTATCCTACTTGGTCCTGTAATAAAGAATGAGTGAGGCGGCTGTAAAGTTCATAAAGAGAATTCCAAAATGCCTTGTAATCTCTTATTAAAGGAGTATGATCTGTTTGTGTGGACCAATGATCCAGATCTTTGATAGCGCCTAGATAATTGAGAATCTTTTCAGGGTCAATTAGATAGCGATCAAGCTCATTGAAATCGTTCAACAAAGTTTGGCTCCAACCCATAAAGGACTCAAAATCATCATGCAGTGAGATGGATTCAGTTTCGAGATAAACCGAATAAAAACGGAATAGCAACTCCGAATTTGAAATGATTTCAAGCTGGGATAATTCAGAAATAAATTCCTCTATGCTCAGTATATCCGGGGCAAACTGGGTTTTCGCACTTAGGCTTGAAAGGGTTTTCAGAAGATATAGCCGAGCCCTTTTACTGGGTAGGATAAAGGTCAGCTCACTGAATTCTACTTCCTGACCGATAAGATCTTTTAAAACGTCCTCAATGAATTGACCCATAAGATAAAAATAAAAAACGCTCCGGAATTCCGGAGCGTTTTTAAATCTTATATGATCTGATAATTAGTTTTTGATCAGGTTGATCTCTACACGTCGGTTACGTGCTCTACCATCACGCGTATTGTTCGACATGATAGGCTGGCTTTCACCAAATCCGCGAGCGACAAGTCTGGAACGTTCAATTCCGTTTTCAGATAGCCAGTCAACTACGGCTTGCGCACGACCTTCAGATAGTTTTTGGTTGCTTGCTTCGCTACCAACGCTATCGGTATGGCCATCGATGTTGAATCGAGAATTAGGATATTCCTTAAGTATACCAGCGATGAATGAAAGGATTTCAGCAGATTCGAATTTTATCGTGGTTTTTCCTGTATCGAATAAAATAGTTTTTGCGTAGTCATTAAGTTGTTTTGCAACAGCTTCTGATACTTCCGGACAACCATTGTTCGCTACTGTACCTGCTTTGTCTGGACACTGATCGTCTTTATCCAATACACCGTCACCATCCCTGTCTGGGTAAGGACATCCGTTGTTAGCTGCAGGACCTGCTTCGTTAGGACACTGGTCGTCGCCATCAGCAACACCGTCACCGTCAGCATCCGGACATCCGGCAAGAGATTTCAAACCAGGAGTGTTAGGACAGTTATCATCCTTATCTGGCACACCGTCACCGTCGCTGTCAGGACATCCGTTAAAGTCAGCCAATCCGGCTTCATTTGGACAAGCGTCTTCGCTATCCTGGATTCCGTCGCCATCGGTGTCAGGACATCCGTTGAATGCTGCTAGACCAGCAACTTCAGGGCAAGCGTCGTCCTTGTCGTAAATACCGTCACCATCTGTGTCTGTACCACCAAAGGTAAAGGTCACTCCAGCTGTATGTTGGAAATGCTTAGGCAGATAATCTTCGAATGCGTGTTTGTAGGTAGACTGAACAGTTAAACCAAATTGCTCACTGAACCAGTAATTGATCCCGAGTGAACCATTCAATGTCCCGGCACCGATTTTGTCAACCCAGGTGTAACCACCACCAACTCCTAAATAGGGATCGAATTTTCCAGTATTAAGCGCATTCCCCAGATCGTATGAAATGATACCATCAGCACCGAAATAAGTTAAATCATCAGCTGGAGCATCACCGAATTTTTCTATCCTGTTGATAGAACCGGTAACACCAAATGAGAAGTTGTCTCCTATATATCTTGAGATGGTAAAAGTTGAAAGTACAGGAAGAACGTTCCAGTGATCGTCAACATTAAAATACTCATCAAAATAATCACCTTGAGGAGCAGGCTCACCTACAGGGTAAACGTCCACAGCGTTAAACCCAACAGAAACAGCCCAAGGATTATTTTCGTCTTGTGCGTTAACGTTGTTAAATCCAAAGACCAACAACAATACGAACATTAATCTGCTAAGATTTTTCATATTCAAAAATTTAATTTTTAAGTGTTAATTGTAAGCAAAAGTAAGTTGTTAAATGTTATTAACAAAGACAAATATAGAAAAATATTCATTTTTTCACAGTTAATTCTATAGAGTTTACAGGCATTTTAAATGATTTCCAATTTCCGGCCAACTCGGACAAACGAATCGATAGCTTTATCAAGTTGTTCCTTGGTATGAGCCGCAGAAAGTTGGACTCTTATTCTGGCCTTCTCTCTTGGTACTACCGGATAAAAGAACCCGATCACATAAATACCCTCTTCAAGGAGCATGTTAGCCATAGTTTGTGAAAGTTTGGCGTCATATAACATTATTGGTACTATAGCCGAGTCGCCGTCTATGATATCGAACCCGGCTTCCCTCATACCGGCTTTGAAATAGTCAGTGTTCCATTCCAGTTTATCCCTCAGGCTTGTATCATTGGCCAAGAGGTCAAATACCTTTATAGACGCGCCAACTATGGCCGGAGCCAGTGAATTGGAGAAAAGGTATGGACGTGACCGCTGCCTGAGCATCTCGATTATCTCCTTTCTTCCGGTTGTGTATCCTCCCATGGCACCACCAAGTGCCTTGCCAAGAGTTCCTGTGATAATATCTATTCTTCCCATTACACCCTTTTCCTCGAGAGTTCCCCGTCCGGTTTCGCCAATAAAACCTGCAGCATGACATTCATCTATCATCACAAGTGCATCATACCGATCTGCCAGGTCACAGATCTTGTCAAGGGAGGCTACTATTCCATCCATGGAAAACACTCCGTCGGTAACAATTATCTTGAAACGAGCACCATTTTTATCGGCCTCCTGCAGTTGGTGCTCCAAATCTTTCATGTCATTGTTCATGTAGCGATATCGTGCGGCTTTGCACAACCTCACCCCGTCTATGATTGAAGCATGATTCAGGCTGTCAGAGATAATAGCATCCTCTTTGCCAAATAAGGGTTCGAATACTCCGCCATTGGCATCAAATGCCGCTGCATATAATATAGTGTCCTCTGTTCCGTAAAAATCAGCGATTTTGTGTTCCAGCTCCTTGTGAATGTCCTGAGTTCCACAAATAAATCTTACACTCGACATACCGAAGCCATGAGTGTCGAGGGTATCCTTAGCGGCCTGAATGACCTCCGGGTGGGAGGATAACCCGAGATAATTGTTTGCACAAAAATTCAGTACTGTCTTTCCGGAGTCGAGCGTAATTTCAGCATCCTGCGGTGAAGTGATCACGCGTTCCTTTTTAAAAAGTCCGCTGTTCTCAATATCGATCAGTTCCTGTTCAAGATGAGCCTTCAGTTTTCCGTACATAAAATTAGTTTTTGCAAAGTTAAACTTCTTTTACCTCAATTCCTTGATCGACATAAATCAAAAATCGCTTGTGGATTTCAATACCCATTTTATTCAGTGCATCAGAATACAGATAGATTTGTTCCATATGAGAATCCCTGCTTTTACCCGTTTTGTAGTCGATCAGCACCGCCTGTCCATCAGGCAAAATCGAAATGCGATCTGGCCGGATAACATTTCCGTCGGCTAAAAGAATAGAGCGCTCAGAATAAACCTTACATTCTGAAGAGAAGAATCTGAATAAATCAGGATGTTCAACGATCTCGTTAATTAGGGGGGACAGGGTTTTTTCCTGATCGGTCGAGATCAGTCCAGAGCTCAAAGCTTTGTCCAGTGCATAAGAGACATCAGATGAACGTATTATATCTGCCATGATCTGGTGAATCAGGTTTCCTTTTTCAAGGGCATTTTCCTGTCTGGAATCCCATAATAATCCAGAGTGTGTTGAAATCCTAACCTGCCTTTCCGGACTTCTCACTATTCGAAATGGTTTATGCAGATCTGATCGCAATTCCTTTTTGCCTGAGCTGACTTTCTGGGTTGGCGTTCCGAATTCATAAGTGAAGGCGGAATCTGACCATCGATCCTGATTCTGTAAAAATTGAATAAGAAGGCCATCTGAACTATTTATTGAAGCTTCCCCATCGGCCTTCAGCTTTTTCCGGCAAAGAATATATAAATGTTGAATGGCCCTTGTAAAAGCAACATATAAAAGATTGACGGTGTCAAACTCGAGCTTATCTCGTCTATCCCTGTATAACTCCTCTCCCCATTCCCCCATGTCGTTCAGACGCTTATTGAAATTGATGTAAAAACTACTGAAATCATTAAATTGATTTTTATCCAAATCGACCCATAGCTTGGGATCGCGCTCATAATAGAGATCTAAATCAGCATAAGGAAAGATCACTACCGGAAACTCAAGGCCTTTGGCCTGATGAATGGTCATCAGTTGTATGGCCTGTATTCCTGATGGAAGGCTGATTCCCATATCATCACACTTTTCGTTAAAGTAATCCAGGAATCCATGTATGGTAAGGGAATTATTTTTACTTCTTTCATGAACCAGCTCCAGTAATCCCTGTAAATATGCATCGGTATGCGGCATTATTCCGAAACAATCGATGATGTATTCAATGGCCTCATATATCGGAAGCACCCTTGCTGAGGAAAATAAGAAAGAATTCGAAAAGGTCTCCAAATATCTTTCCAGCCCGTTTTCATCTAAACCAATACCGTCATGAATAAAGGCATGGCAATTCTCTGGTTTTTCAAAGCGGCCTGAAAGGTAATCAAGCAGCTGAAATTTTATGTCAAGGTTGGCAGGATCGATCAGGAATTGAAGCATATTCATGATAAATCGAACTTCGGGGGACTGGCTAAGGAGAAGACTTTCATCTGAAACAACCTCATAATCACTATTCATGCTGAGATACCTGGCTAATGCCCTGCCTTGTTCCCGTTTTCGAGTAAGGATACAGATCTCGTTTAAATCAAATCCCTTATCCAGGCAGTTGTCAATGGTATTGAGAACACCTTCGCCGTATATCTCATGAGAGGAATCGACCTTCTCAAATTCCACAAAGGACAGATTAACATATCCTTTTTCGGATTTGTCAGGTTGTTGAACACATTTTTTATAAACCTCACCGTAGGGAGATCTGTCAAAGATCACATCGGCCAAAAACGTAAAGAAATCATTGTTGAATTCTACGATCTCCTTATGACTTCGATAATTCCATTCGAGCGAATGAATACTTTGCTCAACAGTGAAGGGTTTATCAGATTTATCGTAAAGCCCGATAAATTGCTCAGGTTTTCCACCGCGCCACCTGTAAATCGATTGTTTGGCGTCTCCCACAATCATGACTTTTGCGTTTTCCGATGACAGGGAATTTCCAACAAGCGGAATCAAATTCTTCCATTGCAGAACCGAGGTATCCTGGAATTCATCGATAAAAAAATTCTTGTAGCGTTCGCCTATGCGTTCGTAGATAAACGCTGCCGGCTGATCCTGCAGATGTTCAGCCACAATAGGATTGAATTCTGATATCAGAACCATGTTCTGTTCCGCCTTAATGAGATCAACTTCCTTATGGATCAGATGCAAGACTGAAAGCGGGATAAGATTTTTATAAATGGCTTCGCAAAGATGATATTCTCCAATCAGCTCGCGGCTAAGATTAAAGGCCTTTGAAATGTCGGGCTGCAGGCCGTCTATTAATCTCGCCACCTCAGGATCTGTTTTCGTTTTGTAAAGAGGCTTTGTATCAAGAGTCTGCATCCAGACCTTATTAAAGTCTATGTTGAAATCGGAACGCGATAACTTCATAAAATGCCTGGGAACAGACCCGCCAAAAAAGTTATTAGGTTTCAGCTCCAGTTCCTCAAATCGCTGAAGGATTGAATCGGCAATATTATTTATTGATCCCTCAATCGATTTCAATTTTTTAATGATCTGATCTTTCAAAGAAATAAAATCATCAAGTGTTTTATTGTCAAGTTTGCGAAGATTTGAGAAGTGATTCTCGTTGATCAGGATCTCAGCCATCTTATTAAAATCATAGGCGATGTTAAAGCTTTTGTCATCATCACTTTTTTCAAGGGCGAATCCAATCAGGGTGTCAGTAAGTTCCTTATCGGTTCCGGCTTTTGTGATCAGGTTGTCTACGGCAAGGGCGAGGACGTCCTTTGAGTCCAGTTCAATATCGAAGTTGGTGTTAAGCCCGAGGTCCCTTGAGAAATTCCGGATTAGCCTTTGATTAAAGGTATCTATGGTCATCACCTCAAAGAATGAATAATCATGAATGATGTTCCTCAGGTGTATTTTTGCCTGTTTATGAAGTTGTTCAGCAGACCAGTCCAGTTCACTGCGCATGATCTTGAATAAGGGATCATCAGAAATAATGATTTCTTCCTTACTGAAATCGAAAAGAGCCTTGATAATCCTGCTTTTCATTTCATTTACCGCTTTGTTGGTAAACGTCAATGACAGAATTTTGCGGTGTGGATTCGAATAATTAGAACTAAAGAGGGTTTTGAGATAAAATTTTACGAGAGCGAATGTTTTCCCGCTTCCCGCAGAGGCATTATAAATATAGAATTCGGAATTTGACAAACAACAAAGTTTAATTTATAGCAAAATAGGTAATCTTAATAACTTCTTAAGATTTCAATG
>JBFKFP010000091.1:0-11067 GCA_041618535.1 Flavobacteriaceae bacterium | reverse complement strand
TCACGAAATTGCCCTGGCTCAAATGAGAGGTTTTGGCGCCATGTTATCGTTCGACCTGGTTGACAGTATCGATGCCAAGGCCTTTTTAAAAGCCTTGAAAATGATCAAGCCTTCAATGAGCCTGGCTGGAATTGAAAGTACGGTTATTCTCCCTGCCGAGGCCTCACATGCCCTTCTTACTCCGGAAGAGCGCCTCGACCAGGGAATTGGAAATAACCTGATCCGATTCTCGGCAGGTATTGAAAGCCGGAGAGACCTGGAGGCAGACATCGAACAGGCACTGGTGACGGTTGCTAAGGCCAATGCGGTTTGATTGAGTAGTTCCAAGTAGCTGGTAACTAGTCGTTAGTTACTGGTTCAATGTACTTATTGCCAATTATTATTTCAGTGCACGTAGTCATTGCGAGGAATCATGTGTAGCATGACGACGTCGCAATCTCAGGTAATTCGTTTTATTCTGGAGGAGACTGCGACGCCATGAATTAGATACTCTAATCACGGCTCGCAGTGACGTCATATAATAAAAGTTTTGTTGATTAAGCGGATGTCATTGCGAGGAGTCCGCTTCATGTGGACGACGTCGTAATCCCCTAGGTATTCATGAAATAAAATAAATCTTCCCACCGAGGATTAGTTGAATTTACCAATTCATTCTTCTTTTTTCTGCTGTAATTTTTTATCTGTTTTTCCCTCGAAATTGCTTCTTTAATGCTCAAGTATTCTTCGAAATAAATTAGTTTATCGCAGTTATACTTTGATGTAAAACCTTTATAGAATTTGTCCTTATGTTGAAGAATGCGTTTATAAAGATTTGAGGTAACTCCGGTGTAAAGGACGGTATTATGCTTGTTTGAAAGTAGATAGACATAAGCTTTTATCATTTTTAAATATAGAAAATATTCTATAATATTAAACATGTAACCGTTCTAACTTAATATTACTAAATAAAAAAGAGCGCCAATAACGCTCTTTTTGTTAATTACGATTAGGTCTATATTCTTTCATCAAGCACATGGTGCTCGTCGATAAGCGGTCCTCCTTCAATGATCTGCTGGGAGGCCTGGTTGGCAAACTTCTCGAAGTTCAAATGGAAGGAGTGCGCCAGTTGGATCGATTTGCTTATATACCTGCTCTTGTTCTTCCAGGTATTCAGCGGATCAAGGATCCCGGAAGGAACACCAGGACAAGATGTTGGCATAAACAGTCCGAATATCGGGTGTTGTACAAATTCCATATCTTCTAATTGGCCTTCAAGGATGGCCGTGATCATAGCTCTGGTGTACTTCAGTTTGATACGTGAGCCCGTGCCATATGGTCCGCCGCTCCAGCCTGTGTTGATCAGCCAGACACTCACACCCGCGTCCTGCATCTTCTTACTGAGCATTTCAGCATAGACCGTTGGGTGCAACGGCATGAACGGTGCGCCGAAACAGGCAGAGAAGGACGGTACAGGCTCGGTAATTCCGGCTTCGGTACCTGCCACTTTAGCGGTATAACCTGAAATAAAGTGGTAAGCCGCCTGTCCGGGAGTCAGTTTGGAAACCGGGGGTAGTACACCAAAGGCGTCACAGGTCAGGAAGAAGATATTGGTAGGATTATCAGCATAGGAAGCATCCTGGATATTATCTATATGGTAAATCGGATAGCTTACCCTGGTATTTTGAGTGATACTGCTGTCGAAATAATCCACTTCGTTGTTATCCTTCAAAATTACATTCTCCAGAATAGCTCCGGGCTTTATGGCCCTGTAGATATCGGGTTCCTTTTCCTCTGTAAGGTCGATCACCTTGGCATAGCAACCACCTTCGAAATTAAAGATGCGATCCTCGGCAGTCCAGCCATGCTCGTCATCACCTATCAGTTTGCGATTAGGATCTGCGGAAAGAGTGGTTTTACCGGTACCGGACAATCCGAAGAAAACAGCGGTATCGCCTTTTTCACCAACATTGGCGGAACAGTGCATTGGCAACACCTTCTTATCGGTTGGAAGGATCATGTTCAATGCTGAGAAAATACCCTTTTTCATTTCACCGGTGTAGGCTGAGCCCCCTACCAGTGCTACTTTTCGGGTGAAATTCAGAATAGAGAAATTGCCCTGTCGTAATCCTACAGAGGAGGGATCTGGATGTGAATAACCCGGTGCACACAGAACCAGCCATTCTTCTTCAAAATCTTCCATTTCCGACGGATCAAGTCTTAAGAACATATTGTAAATGAACATATTCGACCATGGATATTCGGTAATGGTACGAACATTCATTTTATATTTCGGATCGGCACAGACATAGGCATCACGTGCATAGAGTTCTTTGCCCGACATATAGGTTACAACCTCCTTATATAATGTGTCGAAGTTCTCAGGTGAGATCGGTTTGTTGATCTTTCCCCACCAGACTTTATCGCGAGTGTATTCATCCTTAACCAGGAAACGATCCTGAGGCGACCTGCCGGTGAATTTCCCTGTATTTATTGCCAGAGTTCCATTAGCAGACTCACGACCCATACCCTTTTCAACCGTCGCGGCCTGTAATTTTTCAGGAGTCCAGTTCCAGTTTACCGAGGCACCATTGATGCCATAGCGTTCAAAATCAGATCGTTTCGGTTTGGTGGTTTGTTTAGTCATGGTATTCATGTTGAATTTATTTTCTTTACTCAATTGTAAATGGCCAGATTACGGGAACCAGCAGGATTATCAATGTAAGGAAAAGCAGAAGAAGAGGAGCTCCTACTTTCACGTAATCTTTGAATTTGTATCCTCCTGCCGAAAGGACCATTGCATTTGTTGTTGTTCCGATAGGGGTTAAGAATGCCGTTGACGCGCTCACCGCTACTGTGATCATAAACGGTTTTGGCGAGAGGTCAAGTGTGCTTGCAGCCAGGATCACTATCGGAGCCATAAGAACTGCTGTAGCCGAATTGTTAATAACCTGGCTAAAACCCGTAGTTAGAATGAACACTCCAGCAAGCAGCACAACCGGATGTAGGGATCCGAGGCTGTTAACCAGTCCGTTTGCCATCATCTGCGCCAGTCCTGTCTTTTGCAATGCAAGGCCCATGGGGATCATAGCTGCGATCATTATGACGCTCACCCAGTTAATGCTTTTATAGGTTTTAGCGAGCGGGACAGCACCCGACAACAGTACAACTCCCGCTGAAATCAATGCTGCAATGGCACCAGGGACCACATTTAGAACAAGTAAAACAATCATTAAAATCAATGCTCCCAGGGCGATATATGACTTTGGCGTAAGGTTTCGCACATCTTTTGAAAGCCCCTCCGGACTCCCGCAGACTACCAGGTTCTCATACTGTGATTGAAGGTTCTCAATATCCTCCCAGGTTCCGCGGATGATGAATCCATCACCGGCCTTGATCTGGATATCCCTGTCGGTCAGGGGCTTGTTGTTACGTGAGGCGGCAAGTAGTTGCACTCCGTAGCGTTTAAAGAAATTCCCGATTTTAACTTTCCTTCCCACTAACAAGGACTTCGGATTCACCAGTACCTCAGCCATCCCCACTTCCTGGTTGATCAGGTTGTGCCGCATCTCGTCTGGTGTGGCCTTGTTCGGAAGCAGGCCGAGGCGGTAATTGATCATCAGGGCATTTATCCCTTTGGTATCGCCTTTTACCGTTAAAATGTCATGATAGTACATCATGGTATCCGGTTCCGGAAACTCTATATAGGGAGGTATTCCTGCCATGGCATTCGGGTGACGCCGCTTTATCCTGATAACCGTTACGTTAAACTCTTTCTCCAACTCCCACTTGGAAAGCGGAGTGTTAATAAAAGGGGAGAGGGAACGGACCCGTAATTTGTAATAGTCGTTCTCAAGTTTATAGGCTTCGATCCATTTATGAACAGTGGTCTCGATGTCCACCGGTTTATTGTTAGTTTGATTCTTCGGAAGGAGTTTATACCCTATATATCTGAAATACAAAATGGTAACGATAAGCATCGGCAGACCGATCAAGGCAAATTCAAAGAAAGAAAACCCAGAATTTCCCGATTCAGCAAGTGCATTACTGACGATGATATTAGGTGGTGTACCGGTGAGGGTGAGTAATCCGCCTGTGTTAGAACCGAAAGCTACCGGCATTAACACCTGGGAAGGCAGGATGCCAATCTTCCACGCCGACGAGATCGTAACAGGTAAAAGCGTGGCCACGGTCCCCGTATTGCTAACAAAACCAGAAAGCAAACCTGACCCCATGGTTACTATTACCAGTAGTCTTGCAGCCTTATTTTTGGCAAACTCCATCAATTTCTGACCTGCGAGGGCTGTCCAGCCAGTGGTTGAAAGTCCTTCGCCTATAATGAACAAGCTGGCTATCATGATTACGGTTGGATTGCTAAAACCACTGAGCGTCTCACTCAGATCGAGGATTCCAAAGGCAAAAAGGCTCAGCATTGAGATCAGTGCTACAACGTCGGGTGGGTATTTGCCCCAGACAAAGAGGGCAATGGTGACGATGAGAATGACCAGCATGATTTCAAGCATAGATTTCTTTAAAATTTAAAGGGTAAAATTAATTTGGAATGCCTTTAATTGTCATGATTTTCATCATATTTTGCAGGCCTTCAGAAGTTTTATCACATTCATAAGAAAAGAGTGATAAAAGTATAAAAATCATCATACGAAAACGTGTGCGTAATCAAAAATCTTCATTCATCAGCGTCTTTTTTAATACCTTTGCCTCCATAATATTGAAAAGGTCTTATGAAATTAGATATTCTTGCCTTCGGATCTCATCCGGACGATGTTGAATTAGGGTGCAGCGGGACCCTGGCCAAGGAGATTTCCAAAGGTAAAAAAGTGGGAATCATAGACCTGACCCGTGGCGAATTAGGAACAAGAGGAACGGCAGAAACAAGAGATGTTGAGGCTGAACAGGCAGCGAAGATCCTGGGAGTTTCCGTCAGGCTTAATATGGAGTTTGCAGATGGGTTTCTTGTAAACGACAAACACCATCAAATTGAACTGATCAAGATCATCAGGCGGTATCAGCCGGAGATCGTTTTGTGTAATGCAGTTCATGACAGGCATATCGATCATGCTAAAGGAAGCCAGTTGGTAAGTGATTCCTGTTTTTTGAGCGGACTGCTTAAAGTGGATACCATGGATGAGGACAGCGATGGCTGGCAGGACCCCTGGAGGCCGAAACAAGTTTACCACTATATTCAATGGAAGAATCTCGAACCTGATTTTGTGGTTGATGTCAGCGGATTTATTGAAAAGAAAATGGAAGCGGTCATGGCCTATAAATCGCAGTTCTTTGACCCGAAAAGCAAAGAACCTGAAACCCCTATTTCAAGCAAGAATTTTACCGACAGCATAAAATATCGGGCCAGGGACATGGGCAGATTGATCGGAACCGAATATGGAGAGGGCTTTACAGCCGAACGTTACCCTGCTGTCGATAGCATTTTTGATCTCATTTAAAATGTTCAAAAAACACTTTGCAAAAGTTTTGTAAAGAATTACATTTGCATGCACAAATTAAACGGTGGTTGTAGCTCAGTCGGTTAGAGCACTAGATTGTGGTTCTAGGGGTCGCGGGTTCGAATCCCGTCTTCCACCCGAAACTAAGCCTGAAATGTCAATTTCAGGCTTTTTTTGTTGCCGAAGGCCAAGCTGGCTTAAGGCCTGAAGGGAACAAAAAAAGAATGGACAAGGCGCAGCCTTGCAGGCTTGGTTTCGAGGATCACCCTATTTGGGATCACCGCAGGTAATCCCGCCAATATGGCCAAGCTTGCTTAAGGCCTGAAGGGAACAAAAAAAGAATGGACAAGGCGCAGCCTTGCAGGCTTGGTTTCCAGTGCCCAGTTCCTGGTTCCTAGTGCCAAATTCCCGGTCGCCCTGACTATTAACTCATGCCTCAAATCTAATTCCCGCCTGCCGTGGCTTCGAGCTTGTCGGCACGAATCCGGTCTTCACGATTCGCGATTTCCCAGGCAGTGTGGAAGATCAGTTTTGTGCGATTGGTCAGAAGATCATATTCGATCTTTTCAACCGTGTCTGATGGCTTGTGATAATCGGCATGGGTGCCGTTGAAATAAAAAATGACGGGGATGTTATTTTTTGCGAAATTATAATGGTCTGATCGATAATAGAAGCGATTCGGATCGTACTTATCGTTGTATTTGTAGTCGAGCTCTATCTTGGTATAGGTCGCGTTTACAGCTTCTGACAATTCATGCAGTTCCTGACTTAATTTGTCGCTCCCGATCAAATAAACATAATTCCTGTTCTCGCTTTCACGCTTGGGATCTATTCGGCCTATCATGTCGATATTGAGGTTGGCTACAGTTTGTTCCAAAGGAAAAACTGGATCCACATCCGTATAATAACGCGAACCCACCAACCCTTTTTCCTCGGCTGTAACATGAAGAAAGACCACAGAGCGCTTCGGACCCTGACCTTTTTTAACGGCTTCCTGGAAAGCTTCCGCTATCTCAAGGATCGCAACAGTTCCCGAGCCATCATCGTCGGCTCCGTTATAGATCTCACCATCTTCGATGCCGACATGATCGAGGTGCGCCGAGATCACAACATACTCATCTGGTTTTGATCGTCCTTCTATGAATGCAATAACATTTTCAGAAATCAGATTCGGATTACCATTACTCAAAGTCATCCGGCCTTCACTTGAAATATCTAATGGCACTTCCTGGAAATAATCATCCTCGCCAAGCGGACTGGCAATACCCAGGTCAACATAATGCTTCTTCAGATACTCAACAGCTTTTTTATGTCCTGGTGTACCTGTGTCGCGACCTTCAAATTCGTCGGAAGCATAAACGTAGAGCATCTCACGCAATTCATCTTCTGTAATCGTAGCAGCTATTTCAGTCGGGTTTATCGGTGCAACCGGAGCCACCGTTTGCTGGGTTTTACAACCGTAAAGAAAGGCGCAGATGGCGAGTGTGGAGAATATCTTTTTCATAACCTTTGAGTTTTCCTAAAAAATTGCTCGATAATACAAAAAAAAAGTGGACTATTCTTCCATGTTAAAGATGATTTAACATATCACAGCAGGACAATTAATCTATTCGGTCAGCCTTTAAACGCTCTTCCTGGTTAGCTAATTGCCAGGCAGTTGCAAAAATGAGTCGGGTCCTTTTTTCTAAAAGCGGGTAATTGATCTTATCCGGCGTATCGGTAACTCGATGATAATCGGCATGCTCTCCATTGAAATAAAATATGACCGGCACATTCTTACTGGCGAAATTATAATGGTCCGAACGGTAGTAATAGCGATGGTGATCATCTTCAGAATTGTATTTATAGTCCAACTCCAGCTGGGTAAAGGAGGCATTTACCGCCTCATTCAAATAGTGCAGTTCATAGCTTAGCCTGTCAGATCCAATAACATAGATATAATCCTCAACACCTTCTCGCTCATGGATGAAATCGACTCTCCCTATCATATCGATATTCAGATTGGCAACGGTATTTTCGATGGGAAAAATCGGGTTGTCTGAATAATATCGACTTCCTTGTAATCCTGTTTCCTCGGCCGTGGTATGCAAGAATAAAATGCTCCTGTCGGGACCATGGCCCTTTTGCTTGGCCAGTTGAAAGGCCTGCGCCATTTCCATCAGTGCGGCTGTACCCGAGGCGTCATCGTCGGCACCGTTGAAAATCTCTCCTTTCTCGTCAATACCCTCATGGTCATAATGTGCAGAGATAATAACTACCTCCTCGGGCTTGCTGTCTCCCTCAACATAAGCATAGACATTTTCTGTTGCCAGGAAACCAGATCCGTAGAATGAATCAGGAATTTGCTGGAAGTAGTCGTTTTTTTCGGGAGACTTGATACCCTCCTTTATGTAATATCGTTTGAGAAATTCGGCAGCCAGTTTCTGTCCTTTTGATCCTGAAGCTCGTCCTTCAAACTGGTCTGATGCCAGCAAATACACGTGCGACTGCAGTTCTTCAGTCGTTATGGTAGAGCTGTAGGTTTTCATAAGATCCTGCTCAACCAGTTCAACCCCGTTCTTGATCTTCTCAAGTTTTTCCTTGTGACTGGGCGTTGCACAGGTTCCTATTATAAGGAAAATAGCTAAAAAGTGGATTTGCCTGATTAGGTGCATGGCTCTGCTATTCGTCTATTTCTAAATCTTCCAGCTCCTTCCTGGCATCCTCAAGGGATTCTTCTTCCTGCTGGATTATAGTCTCATCCTCGGCCACAACATTCTTATCGAAGGCCGTCCTGTAAATTCCGAGCAACAAGGCCGTCACTGCCAAAATCAATAAAACCTTGAAAGCGGTTTTTCCACCGCCTTGATCTCCGGACATCCGAAATCCGATAATTCCGGCCACGAGTGCCAGAGCAATTGGGAGGAAGGCCAGGCTGCCAAATGGCAGGACGGTCATGATCAACCCTAGCAGGGCGGCAAGGAAGCCTATTATCATAATTAGGTTTTTCATATACTATTCTTTAATCCGCTTACCGATTTTATCCTTAATTCTCCATTGCCTACGGCAACCTTAAAACGGGCATAAACCGGAATCTTATTCTCATCTGCCGTCAACCAGAGGAGGTTGCTGTTCGCGCCTTTTAGCACATCGCTGTTTTTCAAAGCTATCCCGAGTTTGTAGCATCGCTTTTCCCCTATTTCAGTATTGACAGTCTCTATTCCGAGCAGGGTCAGGGTAACAGGATTTTCCTTTCCGTCGAATAAAACACTAAAAGTGTCACTTGACCCGGTGCTGGCTTTGTGAATATCCAGGTTCCTGATGTTGTAGATAAGAGCAACAATATCCATGGTAGCCGGCCCAACCTGTATATTTTCCTTCTCCTGGTAGAACCCTCCAACCTTTGCCCGTTTTTTTAAGAGAGATTCGACCTTACCTGAGCTCCGATCATATTTATACTGCATGAACTTGTAATAATTGCCTTCATTGATCTCCCGCTTATACAGATAGGGCTTTAATGAATTCGCGCCGACATAGCTTTCATACAGGTCATTTATCCTGAAAAAATTATCCCACTTTGAAAAGGTTTGAGCTCGGCATTTAAGTCGGAGCAGCGTACTGCTGGACGTCCTTATTTCACTGGTCTCCATGGTAATCTGGGCCAGGTCTGTCAACAGGCCCGACATATTGAAAGAAGCGGTAAACACCAATTTTTCATTAGTCCCTACTGCCTTGTTTTGTGCCGAGGCAAGAAGGCTAATTGACATGAGAAGCAGGAAAAGAATAAAGCGCATATCAGCTAATTATCAATTTTGATTCGATCGGGCCGCATTTTTCATGCCGAAAAATACAACCTAATTCTCCTTTACACCAATTTTTTTTAAAATTCTACAGCATCTCAACTGATTTTTATCATTGTTTATTGCCTTTTCTGAAGGTATATTTAAATGAAGCCAAACCGATGAACCATGAGAGTTATTCTTTTGCCAACCGATTTTTCGAAGAATTCGATAAACGCTATCGATTACGCGGTTGATCTATTTAAGGATGTGATCTGCCGGTTCTATATTCTGAATATTCAGAAAGCTTCTTCTTTTATATCGGATGACCTCCGTACCGCGACACCCTCAACAACCCTGTATCAAAGCCTTATTGCCGAGAATAAGACGGCCATAAATGAGATCATCATCAAGTTGGAGTCAAGACGGAATGAGAATCATAATTTCGATGCCATGGTCGATTATGACAATTTTATCGACGCCATCAACCAGGCATGTAATACAAAAGAAGCAGACCTTATAGTGATGGGGACCAAAGGTGCTACCGGGTCTAAAAAGGTTCTATTCGGCAGCAATACCGCGAAGGTCATGCAGCGGGGATCTGTTCCCGTGCTCGCCGTACCTGAGAACTGTAAATTCAGCGGTTTGGATAAAATCGGTTTTGTGACCAATCATCAGTTTGCTTACAGTCATCATGAACTAACCCCCTTGATGCAATTAGCAGAATTGTTTAAATCCAGGATTGATGTTCTTCACATGAGAGAAGAGGACGACCCCAGCCCTGAACAATTGGAGAATAAATCGTTTCTGGAACGCTGCTTCCAGTTTGTAGAGCATAATTTTATAGAACTGGAGAAATCTGAGCTGTTCGAGGCGGTCAATAATTATATCAAAGACCAAAACATCGATATGCTGGCCATGATGAGCAGGAAGCATTCTTTCTTCGACAGGCTGTTTATTAAACATAATCTCAAACCCTTCGCCTTTAATATCGAAATCCCATTCCTGGTGATGGAGAACCAGGCTTAATTCCCACAGGAGAAATACCAGCAGAAACTGACGTCAATTTTGATGATATTCTTGTGTAACTCTGGTTACAGAGCGGGTTTTTATGATTAATGTCATAAAGGAGCCAGCCATGTTAAGGTAATTTTATCCCATAAAAAGAAACGAATTGAACTCCATGAAAAATTTAGTCATTCTAGGCGCCGGAACTTCAGGGACCATGATGGCCAACCATCTGGTTAAAGAATTACCCGGGGACGAATGGATCATCAACATAGTTGATCAGAATAAGACCCATTATTATCAACCAGGATTCCTTTTTTTGCCCTTCGACATCTACACTTCAAAACAAGTTAAAAAGAACGGGAAGAAATTTATTCCCGATGGTGTGAATTACATTCAGAAACGTATCGAGCTTATCAAACCCGGGAGTAATGAAGTTCTTTTAGACAACGGAGAAACTTTAAGCTATGATATTCTCATCATTGCTACCGGTACGGATATTGCCCCAGATGAAGTAGACGGCATGAACGGGCCGGCGTGGTACAGGAATATCTTTGATTTTTATACCTATGAGGGAGCAAAAGCCCTTCGAAATAAATTACGCGAATGGGAAGGCGGCAAGCTGGTTGTCCATATTACCGAGATGCCTATAAAATGCCCGGTGGCGCCTCTTGAATTCGCATTCCTTGCAGATTCTTACTTCAAGAACAAAGGCATGAGGGATAAAGTGGAGATCACCTACGTGACACCGCTGGACGGGGCATTTACAAAACCCAAGGCTACGGAAGCCCTGCAACACCTGCTTAAGGAAAAGAACATAAAGGAGATCACCAATTTCAACATTGAACGCGTAGACTGGG
>JBFKFP010000090.1:0-11259 GCA_041618535.1 Flavobacteriaceae bacterium | reverse complement strand
TGGGTCCTGCAACCAATTGAGGGAAAAAAGCCACAAATGCAAAAAACGATAAAATATCCTTTGTAGGATTGAGTTTATTCCTGTAAATATCTATGGTGTAACTTAGAGTCTGAAATGTGTAAAAACTTATCCCAACAGGAAGAATTACATTCAAGGTGGTTGGCTCTATTTCCTTTCCAAATAATCGAAACGAATCGACAAAAGTCTCGATAAAAAAGTTTGCGTATTTGAAATAAAATAAAAACCCGAGATTTACAGTTAGGCTTATTAATAAAAGGCCTTTTCGTTTTGTAGTTTCTTTTGTTTTGGAGAGCCATTGGCCAACAAGAAAGTCAACGATAGAGCTAATTATGATCAAAAATAAAAACCTCCAATCCCACCAGCCATAAAACAGGTAACTAGCAAATATCAAAAACCCATTTCGTGCATTTATCTGCTTGCTAAAAGCCCAATAAATTCCGAATACTATCGGGAAAAAA
The DNA here is from genome assembly GCA_041618535.1 of Flavobacteriaceae bacterium. Taxonomy (GTDB): domain Bacteria; phylum Bacteroidota; class Bacteroidia; order Flavobacteriales; family Flavobacteriaceae; genus SHLJ01. The sequence goes on along the minus strand of JBFKFP010000090.1, from coordinate 10,780 downwards.
ACTGCAAAATCAATTGAATTAAAAAGCATTTATGAGCCTTATTTACACGATCATTCCCGCTGCAACGGTTTCATTCGTGTCTGAATCGATAAGGATCACACTTCCTGTTGCACGATTATCCCTGTAGGAGTCAACCATCAGTGGCTTAGTGGTTCTGACCCTTACCTTACAGATATCATTCATGTTCAACTGTTTGTCATCCGTATCCCGCTCGAAGGTGTTGATGTTGAATTTATAGATGACATCCTTGATCATCGCGGTCTGCTCATTCGTAGTGTGCCTGATGAAATACTTCCCCCTTGGTTTGGCAGGCTTATCGTTTAACCAGCACATCATCATCTCTAAATCCTGGGTTGATTCGGGCTTATTATTGGACCGGACTATCATGTCACCACGTCCCACATCCAGATCATCTTCAAGAGTTATGGAAACGGACATAGGGGCATAGGCCTCCTCAAGGCTTTCATCAAAGGTGTCGATGGTTTTAATTTTTGATGTAAATCCAGATGGCAATGCGGTTACTTCGTCACCAGGCCTGAAAATTCCACTTGCGATCCTTCCTGCATAACCCCTGTAATCCCTGTGCGTGTCGTTTTGGGGTCTCAATACCGTCTGAACAGCGAACCTCGCATCTATCTTATTGATATCGCTGCTGATGTGCATGGTTTCAAGGGTATCCAGCAATGGCGCTCCCTTGTACCAGTCCATATTCTCAGACCTGTTCACAACATTGTCCCCGTTTAAGGCGCTTATCGGGATGAAGCGAATATCCCGAACCAGCAATTTAGATGAGAACTCCTCGAATTGATCGATAACCATGTTATAGGCATCTGCATTGTAATCAACAAGATCCATTTTATTGATACAGACAATGATATGGGGAATTTGAAGCAGGGATGCAATAAATGCATGCCTTCGCGTCTGTTCTATAACGCCAAGTCGTGAATCCACAAGAATAATGGCAGCATTTGCTGAAGAGGCCCCTGTTACCATATTCCTGGTATACTGAATATGTCCTGGCGTATCAGCAATTATAAATTTTCTCTTTGGCGTAGTGAAATAACGATAGGCTACATCAATGGTGATACCTTGCTCCCTTTCATCCCGCAGTCCATCGGTAAACAGGGCAAGATCAACACCATTATGACCTTTCCTTTTGCTCGTATTTTCCACGGCCAGTAATTGATCTTCAAAAATTGACTTGGAATCATACAACAATCTTCCAATAAGTGTGCTCTTACCATCGTCCACGCTCCCCGCCGTAGTAAAGCGAAGCAATTGATTTTTATCAAACATGATTTGAGTTAGGTTTTGGTCTTTTAAAAATATCCCTGGCGTTTCCTGTCTTCCATAGCGGTTTCCGATCGTTTATCGTCGCTTCGGTTTCCGCGTTCGGTCTGTCGCATGGCCGATACTTCCAAAGCTATCTTTTCAACTGTATCTGCATTCGATTCAATTCCGCCGGTGATCGTGATATCACCAAGTGTCCTGAATCTTACCTTCTTTTTCACAATCTCCTCTCCGTCTTCAAGGATGAGATATTCAGAATATGGGATCCAGGATTCATTTCTCCATACCACATCCCTTTCATGCGCATAATAAAGGGAAGGAATTTCAATTTTTTCGCGATGAATATACGTCCATACATCCATCTCTGTCCAGTTGCTTATAGGAAAGGCCCTGAAATGTTCGCCCTCAAAATGACGCCCGTTAAAAAGGTTCCACAATTCCGGTCTTTGATTTTTTGGATCCCACTGGCCGAAATCATCCCGGTGAGAGAAAAAACGCTCCTTGGCCCTGGCCTTTTCCTCATCCCGGCGTCCCCCTCCAATAGCACAGTCAACCTTGTGGTCTTCTATAGCATCTAAAAGTGTCGTGATTTGAAGGGCATTCCTCGTAGCGTTCTTTCCTTTTTCCTCGGCAACCCGTCCATTGTCAATTGAATCCTGAACATGGCCCACGATAAGGTTTACACCTAATTCTTTTACGAGATCATCCCTGAATTTAATGGTCTCGGGGAAATTATGGCCCGTATCAACATGCATCAATGCAAAGGGGATCTTTGAGGGGTAAAAGGCTTTTCTTGCAAGGTGGGTAACTACAATACTATCCTTTCCGCCAGAGAAGAGAATTACCGGATTTTGAAACTGGGCCCAAACTTCCCGAAGCACATAAATAGCTTCGCTTTCAAGCTCATCCAGGTAATTTAAATAGTACTTACTCATATTTATGATATAATTTGGGTTTTATCTGAGTCAAAACCATGTCAACCGCCTGGTCGATGCTGGCCGATTCTGTCTTTATCTCTATATCGGGATTCTCCGGTTCCTCATATGGGGCAGAAATCCCAGTCATATTTTTGATCTCCCCGGCTCTCGCTTTTTTGTAAAGGCCTTTTACATCACGCCTTTCACATTCCTCCAGGCTGGTATTGACGTATATTTCGACAAAGTTAACATCTTTCACGATATGGCGAATGTTATCCCTGTCTTTTTTGTAGGGTGAGACAAAGGCTGCAAGTACCACCAAACCGGCATCTACCATTAAATTTGCGACTTCAGCAATTCTTCTGATGTTCTCGGTTCTGTCCTCCGGTGAAAACCCCAAATCCTTGTTGAGTCCCTCCCTGATATTATCACCATCAAGGCTGTAGGTTCTTACCCCCATTTGATGCAAGGCTTCTTCAACTCCATTGGCTATGGTTGATTTTCCAGATCCCGAAAGTCCCGTGAACCAAAGAAGGAACGCGTTATGCTTATTCAGGTCACGTCTGTCCTCAGAAGTAATTCTATAGTCGTGGCGGCGGATGTTTTTAGACATGTATCTCGATTTATTTGAACATGGCCCTGACCTTGCCCAGTGGTATCCTCAGCCAGAGTCTTTCATGAATGTAGAACAAAACAAATTTCGTGAATAATTCGGTGAGGGCAATATAAAGCGCGATCTCATCAAATCGTTCAAGTACAGCTCCGGATATAAGGAAGGTGGTTGAAGTGGCTACAAGGCGCCAGGTCAGCGATTTGTATAGCGTTTCTTTCTTGGTGATCACCCCGTCACTGTATGCACCTTGCCAGATCCGCTCATGAACATAATATATGGCTAATTTAATCAGGAATTCAAACAGACCGATCTTTATGGCGTTTTCCAGGCTGCATCCACCGTTAAGGCAGGTTATAAGAAGAACGACCGCGATGGTATCAGCAGTAGCTATAACACGCCATGATATGCCCTTGATCAGGCTTCTGAAATGAGATTCGGTTCTGTATTTTGCCAAAGCTTTATTACTTTTTTACAAGAAACCAGGGGTTCAGCAGGTTCTCCTTGTTGTACAGGAGTGGCCCGTTCGTTTCCCTGTTGATCACCTCTACTCCAACAGCGTTGCAAATTGCCTGACCTGCAGCAGTATCCCACTCCATTGTTGGTGCAAACCGTGGATAGATATCAGCCTTTCCTTCTGCAACCAGGCAGAACTTCAACGAACTCCCCTTGCTAACTATTTCAACCGATTCCCCACCTGACTCCAGCTTGTTGATAAATTGGAGAGTCTCATCATTCATATGCGATCGGCTCCCCACAACCTGGGTCACATTGTCTTTATCCTTTGGTCGTAAATTTTCCTTGTGTGAGAGTATATATTCAAGGTCCGGAGTGTGATCATTCAGCTCTACCCTGAAGGCCTGTTTCTTTTCTGAATCACCAAAGTACAAAACCCTGGATGCAGGAACATAAATAACCCCGAATTGAGGTTGGCCGTCCTTTACCATGGCTATATTCACTGTAAATTCGCCATTTCTTTTTATAAATTCCTTGGTGCCGTCAACGGGGTCAACAACCCAACAGCTGGTCCATCCCTTCCTTATATCATAATCCACCTGTTTGTTCTCCTCGCTTATTATGGGGACATCGGTTGGCCTGAGGTGATCGTTGATAATGGAGTTGGCATTTTTATCGGCCAGTGTCAATGGCGATTTATCATCTTTGTATTCAATAGCGAATTCACTGTCATAAACCTCCATGATTGCCTTTCCGGCCCTTATGGCCGCTGTAACAGCTGTTTGTTGTAATGTGTTCATATTATAATTGATTAATGCTTCTGTTAGGCTGTCTTTCCAGTTTTTAATCTCGATTTTCGGAAAAACTCTTTTGATCTTTCCAAGATCCAGGACACTGTAAGACGGCCGTTTAGCGGGGGTTGGATATTCTGATGTCGGGATAGGGTTAAGGCGAATATCTATATTCGATTGTTTAAATATCGATTCAGTAAATTCGAACCATGTGGTCTCACCCTCATTACTGTAGTGATAAATACCATATTCTTTGTTTGTGTTCTGAATAATGGTCACAATAGCCCGCGCCAGGTCCCTTGCATAGGTTGGCGTGCCGTGCTGGTCATTTACTACATTCAATTCTTCACGCTCGGCCGCAAGCCGTAGCATGGTTTTCATAAAATTATTCCCATGTTCGGAATATAACCAGGACGTTCGTATAATGTAAAACTGGTCCAGGATTTCCTGGATGCGCAATTCGCCCTGATATTTACTTTCGCCATATACCCCGAGCGGATTGGGTTTATCACTCTCAAGATATGGCTCCGATTTCTTTCCGTCGAAAATAAAATCGGTTGAAATATGGATCAGAGTCGTGCTATAGGATCTACAGGCCTCAGCAAGATAAGATGCTCCAAGGACATTGACCTCCATGGCTGTCTGACTGTCAGTTTCAGCCTTATCAACCGCCGTATAAGCAGCACAGTTTATGCAATAATTATAGGGACTCTCATCAAAAGCCTTCTTGATCTGATCACGATCTGTGATATCCAGTTGATCAATGGTTTTGTAGGTGAAGTTGATGTCTGGGTAAGCGCCTGAAAGGTCCTCTAAGCAGTTTGAAAGCTGTCCGTCTGCCCCGGTTACCAAAACATTCATCATAATTGCGCGTTCACCAGTTTTGGCAAAAGTAGGTCTTTTTCAGAAATAATGAATTCGGATTCGGGCAATATCCAGTCGATGCTCAAAACAGGGTCATTATAAATAATTCCTCCTTCGGATTCCCTGTTGTAAAAATTATCGCATTTGTAAGCGAAAATCGCCTGATCACTGAGCACTATAAAGCCGTGTGCAAAACCACGGGGCACAAACAATTGCCTTTTGTTCTCTGCTGATAGTTCTACTGCTACATGTTGACCAAATGACTTTGATCCCTTTCTTATGTCTACGGCAACATCCAAAACCCTGCCTTTCACGGCCCTGACCAACTTGGCCTGTGCGTGCTCCCCGGTCTGGTAATGCAGCCCTCGCAGCACTCCTTTTATTGAGGATGATTCATTATCCTGAACAAAATTCAATTGAATTCCAAGAAGATCTTCAAGGGTCTTTTTGTTGTAGCTTTCGATAAAATAACCTCTTTGGTCCTCAAAAACCCTGGGTTCAAGAATGACACATCCATCTATTCCCGTTTCAATTGCTTTCATAATCATTGATAAGTCCGAGCAGGTTTTTACCGTATCCGCTTTTCATGAGTGGTTCGGCTAATGATATGAATTGTTCCCTTGAAATAAATCCCATTTCGTAGGCGGCAGTCTCTATAGAGCCGATCTTCAACCCCTGCCGCTCCTCGATAACCTCAACGAATTGCGCGGCTTGCATTAAAGACTGAAAAGTTCCGGTATCCAGCCAGGCTGTACCCCTGTCCAGGATGCTGACCTTGAGTTTTCCTCTTTTCAGATACTCTTTGTTAACATCAGTGATCTCGAGTTCTCCACGATGACTGGGTTCAATGTTTTTAGCAATTTCGACAACATCGTTATCATAAAAATAAATTCCAGGCACGGCGAAATGTGATTTTGGTTTCTCCGGTTTTTCTTCTATTGAAATGGCTTTGCCTTCCTCGTCGAATTCAACCACTCCATAACGCTCAGGATCGTGCACCCAATAGGCATAAATAATCCCTCCATCCGGGTCATTATTGCTCTGAAGCAAATTAGCCAGTCCCGAGCCATAGAAGATATTGTCGCCAAGGATCAAAGCTACCTTTTCATTCCCTATAAATGGCTCACCAATGATAAAGGCTTCAGCAAGGCCATTGGGATACTCCTGGACCGCATATTGGAACTCACACCCATAATCAGACCCGTCGCCAAGCAGATCCTTAAAAAGGGGCAGGTCCTTGGGTGTTGATATGATCAGGATCTCACGAATTCCGGAATAAATAAGGGTTGACAAGGGATAATAGATCATCGGTTTATCATAAACCGGCATGAGCTGTTTGCTAATTGTACGGGTAACAGGATGAAGCCTGGTTCCCGATCCGCCTGCTAGAATTATCCCTTTCATCTTTAGACCTGGGTATTAATTATATTGTTTCTGATAATATTTCTGGTAATCCCCGCTGGTGACGTGATCTAACCATTCCCGGTTTTTTAAATACCAGTCGATGGTCAGCTTCAGGCCCTGCTCGAACGTTACAGATGGAGACCAGCCTAACTCTTTGTTGATCTTTGACGCATCTATGGCATATCTCAAGTCGTGGCCCGGCCGGTCTTTGACAAAGGTGATCAACTTTTCGGAGGTTCCCGGTTCTCGGTTTAGTTTTTCATCCATCTGCATGCATAACAATCTTACAAGATCAATGTTCTTCCATTCGTTAAACCCTCCGATGTTGTACGTCTCTCTGTTCTTTCCTTCATGAAAGATCAGGTCGATTGCCGCAGCATGGTCTATAACATACAACCAATCCCGGGTATAGTTGCCATCACCATAAACCGGCAGAGGTTTGTTATGAATGATATTGTTTATGAACAAAGGGATCAATTTCTCTGGAAATTGATTCGGTCCGTAATTGTTTGAGCAATTCGAGATTACATAGGGCATATTGTATGTTTCACCATAAGCTCTGACAAAGTGGTCAGAGCTCGCTTTGGATGCCGAATATGGCGAATTTGGAGCATACGATGTCTCTTCTGTAAAGAGCCCTGTTTCTCCTAACGTGCCATAAACCTCATCAGTGCTAATATGGTAGAATAATTTGCCCTCAAAATCATTTTGCCATGTTCTTTTGAACGCGTTTAAGAGGTTTAGAGTCCCTAAAACATTTGTCCTTACAAACGCTAAGGGGTCTGTGATTGAACGATCAACATGGGATTCTGCTGCCAAATGAATAACTGCCTGAAATTTGTAGCTGTTGAAAAGCTCATCGATAACAGCCGGGTTATTGATATCACCTTTAACAAACTGATAATTGTCAAAACTCTCAATGTCGGCCAGGTTCTCCAGGTTTCCGGCATAAGTAAGAGCATCGAGATTTACGATTTTGTATTGAGGATATTTCCGTACGAATCGCTTCACCACATGGCAACCGATAAACCCAGCACCCCCGGTAATAAGAATTGCAGCCTTAGCCTTCATAATTCCTGACGTAATTGGATAATTTCTTCAGAAGATAAAAAATGCAAAGAAGTACAAAGGCCAGGGCTGGAAGAAGAAGTGTGTGGCGATCGCTCCATTTCTTATACTCCCTCCCCACTTCAGGGAAGCCGGAGATAACATCGAAATATTCATCCTCCTCAATAATTTTCTCATCCAGTTCTCTGAGCCTTTCCCTGAGTTCTATTTCCTTGTTCAAAAGCTGATATTCCTTGGTATCAGATTTTTCCTGCGTAAGCGGAAATCCCTGTCCAAGGTTTATTGAAGCCTTTGTTGCAGAGGCTTCTTCCTCAAGAACATTGATGTATACATTCTGAAGGGAATCGATTTCTGTAATTGCTTCTCGAAGGTTAACTTTCTGAATTGCAATTAAAGAATCTCTTTTCTCTTTTTTCTTTACTGAATATAAATTCTGAAAAGACTTTAAAATCCCTACTTCAAGATTGCGAAATATTTTATTGTCCTTAGACACAACCCGGATCTTAAAGATATTCCCCGTAAGGATGTCGCGCCCTTCAAGGTAATCCTCATAGCTGATTTCCTGCGCCCTGATGCTATCAAGCTGCTTAAGGAAATTATCATATTTCAAAATCCGGTCGTTTTCAGTCTCCGGGCCAAGCTCAATCTCAAATTCAACAAGATTCGTCAGGACTTCTTGGTCAATTTCGAATACATCACCCAAGGATGGATAATTCTCCTCGGCTAAAAGTGAATTATAATATTCGATATTACTGGCCAGCTGATACTGGCTGTCGAAATATGTTCTCACAAGCATCGTAGATTCATATTTCTTCGCAGAATAATTCTCAAGAATAAACCCGGCAATTGCTGCCAGTCCCACCACTACTGAAATGATCTTGATATTAAGGAATATTACCTTAAGAGAGTATATTATTACAGAATAGAGCAGGATGAATATGGAACCGAAGAACCTGAAGATCTTAAGGATTCCATTCTCAAAATACTTCAACAATGTGAGGATATCGGCTTCCTCTTCGTACTTATTATTTCTTACAGGATCTTTACTCATTTTTAATTATTAAATATTTGTTCAAGAATTTTTTTTGTGATCAGATATGTGGGCTTAACACCGCTTGTGCCAAGACCTCCCGACGCTAATGTGCTTCCTGTTTCCAGGGGATTATCACTTGCATAATAGGCATACCTCACCCTCACATTGGGGTCGATGCTTCTCCTTACCTTGGATGCCGCCTGAATCGCTTTCTGATAATGAGCTCCCTCCATCTCCAGGCCGATCACATTCCACGTTGATTCATTAAAGAATCTCAGCAATTCACGATTCTGAAGCGAGGTTCCGAGCACAGTGATCATCGAACCTTCATAAACGTCGATCCCATGACCCTCAAGATCGGTCTTTTTCAACATATTTTCAAAGGGGTAGTTATCTGCTGTCCCTTCAAAAATATGTGCGGAAGGGATCATTATGTCTCCTTTCCCGCCTTCCAGGATCCCCGCTTTCCCCATAACAGAAATAGAGGCCACATTAAGATGAATTTTATCATTTTTTCTGCCAAAGGGTTTTAACAGCTCATCAATGGTCTCATAAGCTTGTTCGCCAAAGGCATAATCCATGACGAAGATAACAGGATTTTCTGAATTGGCAGGCTTTGCCGTGAGGTTTAGCCCGCTTTTAGCCAGGTCAATTTTTTCGGTGTCAAAAATTTGAACATCGATGTTGGTCCCCGATTCATCCATGATGTGAACCATGCCATTCCTCAGCGCCATTTCATTCACCTTCGAGCGCAACTCTTCATTTCCCGGATCGCTCAGCTCCACGTAAAGATCGATAAGCTCTTTCTTTTTTAATCTGTTTGAAAGTGCCGCTGCCGCATAAAGCGTATTCATCACACTATGCTGATTGGCGCTGATTATATGAAGAGGCCTATGAAGCAGGTTCAACTCCTTAAGTTCTCGTTTTATCCTCTCTGCCCACTCTTCTCCATGAATGTGATGCCCCAGGCGCTCTCTCAATACCGGGCTGAAAGTAACTGTGCGCTTCCTGTTATTGATCAGTTCTTCTATGGCCAACTTGCCAAGCCAATAAATGATCTCAAGGAAACGATCCGGTCGTTCTTTGGTTGCAAACTTCGGATAGATAACATAAAGTTCCTCAAAGGTCCTCCCAAGGATATTCCCTACATGAGTAATCGCTATTTCGCGTTCATTCTGGCTCAATTTCTTTTGAGAGTTGACCGCCTTTTCCAATTTTACCCAATCGCGTGTAGTTCCGCCTTTTTCATTGATCAGCACCCTTTTGGCGATCTTATGGGATTCGATGAACATAAAGGTAAGATGGGTCAGGATATCATAAATTTCGGACCTGCCCCTGGTTATTTCAATATTCATCTGCTCCTCATCAATCCGATAACAGTTGCGCCTTCTTTTAAGGGGAACAATAGGTTTAAAATGAGAGCTTCCGTATCCTTCGTCACTCGTCAGGTTGATGAAGCGGCATTCCTCAATACCAGAAGGCAACCTGTCTACCACATACAGCAATCCGTTAATCTCAGCTTTTTCCTCGGAAATAGACCCATAGATCTCTGGACGAAGCAGTAAAAGTCCTTCTCTCAGCGTCTCTCCAGATACGCCCATAGGTTTGTAGAATCCGCGGTTAAACAGGTGTCGCATCGTAATGTACATCCGCTCTATAGCGCTTGTACTCTCCTGTGCTCTGCTTCTTCCGAGGTGTTTTTTATTCATCGATCAGGTTTGGGGTCAAAGATAATCTAAATCAGGCAATCCAAGTCCTTCATAGAATCTGCAATTTTACGGTCGTTCGAAAGTCTCGGCACCTTATTCTGTCCGCCCAGCTTCCCTACAGAACTCATATAAGTGTTGAATCCCTTTCTCTTTACAGCAGTGATCTTTAAAGGCCTTAATATTCTGCCATTTATCAGGTCGTTATAGTAAGAATTTTGATCGCGTAACGCCTTATCAATGTGGACAGCCAAATCATCCAGTGAATTCGGCTCCTCCTCAAATTCGATCAACCATTCATGGTAAGGCAGCCCTTCTTCCGGATTGATCTGAGGGGCAACCGTGAATTCCGTTATTGATGACGGTATTTTGTCAAGACCGAGTTTTAACGCCTCCTCAACCTCTTTGCCTATGACGTGTTCACCGAAAGCCGAAATGAAATGTTTTATCCGGCCGGTTACGACAATCCTGTATGGTTTAAGAGAAGTGAATTCAATTGTATCCCCAAGGTTATACGCCCATAATCCCGCGTTCGTTGAAATGATCATGACATAATTCTTACCCAGCTCCACTTCCTTAATAGTTAAGCGGGTTGGATTTTCAACAAAGAACTTGTCGGCCTCCACAAACTCATAGAAGAT
>JBFKFP010000089.1:0-11327 GCA_041618535.1 Flavobacteriaceae bacterium | reverse complement strand
GGGATTTGGTACATCTTCTTCTGAGTTTAATGGTCCTTGCCGGCATTTATATTTTGGCGCCGGGTTTCGATTTTCAGGATAGCGACCTGCAGGGCATTTTTATGGGACTTTTTTCAGCATTGTGTTATGCCCTTCGCATTCTTATCCTGAAAACCTATGTTGCCCGTTACGATGGCACCATGTTGATGGTACACCAGCTAATTGTGCTCTCTATCGTCCTGTCGCCGACACTGGTTCTGTCTGATACCACGGGCTTCGCCACACAATGGCCGTATATCTTACTTTTGTCATTTCTGACAACCGCAATTGGGCATACCATGTTTGTCAGAAGCCTGAAGAACTTTACTGCCAGTACAGCTGGCATAATAACAAGTGCATTGCCGGTTTATGGTATTATCATAGCGTTTTTCTTCCTTGGTGAAGTCCCCAGAATGAGCACCTATGTAGGTGGCGCCTTGATTGTCTCGACAGTCATTATCGAAAGTATTCGCTCTAGAAAAAGGTAACACGACCTTATTCAAGCATTTCTTTGCGGAAAGCTGTAACAATTCACCAAAAGTGGCGTTCTAATAGTATTGTCAATCAAAAAACTACAACCATGCTCAAGAAATTCTTCCTGATTTGCTCAGGTTCAGACACCGAAATATTGGAAAGCTGTACCAACGGAGAACAGAATAAGTTCGTCGGAATCGGGGCTACGGTGTTCTTCACCGCCATGATGGCCTTTATAGCTGCCAGTTACGCATTATACACGGTTTTTGACAATTTGGCTGCAGCTGTTTTCTTCGGATTTGTATGGGGATTATTGATCTTTAACCTGGATCGTTATATTGTTTCAACCATTAAAAAGACCGGCAATATCATGGATGAGATCATCCAGGCTTCACCAAGGATCTTACTGGCTGTCATCATTGCTGTGGTTATCTCCAAACCACTCGAGTTAAAAATATTTGAGAAGGAGATCAACCAGGTCTTATTGGAACAAAAGAACGATTTCACTTTGGCCAACAAGGAGCAGATCGCATTGCAGTATGAACCGCTGGTTGAAGATTTAAAGCTGCAAAATCAGGAGCTTCAGAATGAGATCGATAAGAAGGAATCAGAGGTCAATGCATTATATGATACTTATATAGCAGAAGCCGAGGGCAGAGAGGGAACCATGTTACTGGGCAAAGGTCCCGTGTACAAGGAAAAGCGTGAGAAACATGATACCATGCTGGCCGAGCTACAGGATCTAAAACAGACCAATAAATCTAGAATTGAAGCCAATGAGGCCCAAATGGCAGCACTCGACCTGGAATACAATCAGCAGGTTGATTCTTCCCAGCCCATTATCGACAACTTTGACGGATTGATGGCCAGGGTGAATGCACTGGGTGAATTGCCCTGGTTTCCATCTTTTTTTATTTTCCTGCTTTTTCTTGCTATAGAGACTTCTCCTGTTTTTGCAAAATTGCTTTCTCCTCAAGGAGAATACGATATAAAATTCAATGAGGCTGAAGATGTAATCAAATCGTGGGCCGCTCAGCAAGAGAACCAGCGAAAGGCAGTATTGCATACCGACCATGCTATCAACGACAGGGTTTATGGTGATATGGCGGAAGAAGAGGAACTCTATGCCTATAAACGTAAGATCGCCAGGGAATTGATGAAAAAGCAACAGGAAGCATTCTATAACAGACAAACACGGATCCTGTAATAATCTCGGGTTTCCAATAGGGAATAATTATTAATTGGACTATTTTTATCTGGAACTAAATCCACAATAATTCAAGTCCATGGCATTGCCGGAAGTTCTGCTCCCTGATTCGGAGGTTCAGCATATTCTTAAATCGAAATATGGCCTCGAAGGAAAAATTTCAATCCTTCCGGGTGACGCTGACCTGAATTATAAAATAGAGCAAAATGGTCGTCCAACATACGTCCTTAAGATTTCAAGAGATGATAAGATCCGGGATGATATCACATTTCAGGTCTCACTTTTGAACCATTTGCGATCAAAACATCTTAAGCTTCAACTCCCTGAATTTGTTCCAAACTGGAACAGCAAACCATTCGAAGAATATACAGCAGAAGACGGATCATTAAAGCTGATTCGCCTCTTGAAGTGGGTTGATGGCCGGCTCTGGTCTTCGGTAAACCCCATAACTGATGCCCTGCGCGAAAGCTTGGGCCGGGCCGGTGGCATGATCACCACCAATCTGACCGATTTTGATCATCCCTTCGCCTACAGGTATTTGGAATGGGATATCGCTAATGCTCTCTGGACCAAAGACCATCTGGACCTTTTTAAAGGTGAAGAACGGGAAGCTGCTGTTTACTTTCAAACCCGATTCGAGACAGATCACAGCCGTTACGAACGGCTTCGGAAAACGGTGGCCCATAATGATATCAATGATAATAATATCCTTGTAAGCCCTGACCTCAGGCAAACAAATGTGTCGGGAATAATCGATTTTGGTGATGCCGTTAAAACTCAGTTAATAAACGACCTCGCCATTGTTTGCACCTATGGCATCATGAACACCAACGATCCTTTAGAAGCTGCCAGGCCAATTGTTTCAGCATATCATAAAAGTTGCCCTTTAAAGGAGGAAGAACTGGAATTCCTTTATGATTGTATCGGGATGAGACTGGTAATCTCTTTGACCAAGTCGGCGATAAACGCAACTCAGGAACCTGCTAACACCTATCATCAGGTTAGCCGGAGATCAGGTCTTGAACTTCTTGCCAAATGGAGGTCGGTATCTTCAGATTTTGCGCATTTTACGTTTCGCAGCAGTTGTGGTTTTGAAAGTCATCCACAAACGGCAAGGTTCAATAAATGGGCTGAAACCCGACATTTTTCATTAAATGATCTATTTCCTACCGTCGATCGCAACATGATCTACCCCGTTGACATGAGTGTGTCCAGCACCTGGCTTGGCCATGAGACCGAATACCAGGACCTGGACTGGTTTCAATTCAAAATAGAGCAGTTACAGAAGATCGTCCCGGACAGAATTATAGCAGGAGGATATCTGGAGCCCAGGTCGGTATATTCCGCAGATTCTTATGAGAAACTTGGTAACTATGGAAAAACCAGCAGAACAGTTCACTTAGGCATCGATTACTGGCTTCCGGCATATACCCAGGTTCATGCTTTCCTGGAGGGCGAAGTTGTTTGCGCCACCAACGATGAGGGGGATAAGGAATATGGTGGTCTGGTCATATTAAAACATAATCCTGACGGACTTTTATTCTACAGTCTTTATGGTCATCTAACCGTTGAAAGTGCAACTTCACATCATGTAGGTGACCAACTTAAAAAAGGAGATCAGATTGGAGAGCTGGGGCCATTCCCCGAGAACGGGAACTGGGTCCCCCATCTTCATTTCCAGGTCATGCATTCAATGCTCGACTATAATAATGATTTTGCAGGGGTATGTTTTCCTGATCAGGTTGAGGTCTGGCGCGACCTCTGCCCCAACCCGAACCTGCTCTTTAAATCTGATGGCCTTGATGTACAATCGGCCTTAAGCTTTAAGGACAAGATGAATTTCAGGAAAAAGCATCTCGGAAAAAGCTTAAGTCTAAGTTATGACGAACCCATTCAGATCGTGAGGGGATCGGGAGCATACCTCATCGATTTAAACGGCCGAAAATTTTTAGACACGGTAAACAATGTGGCCCATGTAGGGCATGAGCATAAGGATGTGGTGCTGGCAGGCCAACAACAGATGGGAGTGCTTAATACAAACACTCGTTATCTGCATGAAAATATCAATATGCTGAGCACAGAGCTGCTGAAAACCCTTCCCTCTGAACTGGAGGTTTTACATTTCGTTAATTCCGGAAGTGAAGCAAATGAACTCGCCCTGCGAATGCTGACCACCATTACAGGAAGTCAGAACGTGATTGCCTCACAATGGGGTTACCATGGAAATACCAATGCCTGTATCAATGTCAGCTCTTATAAATTCGACAGAAAGGGAGGAATGGGAAAACCCAAGAACACCCATATATTTCCCATGCCCGATTCATTCCGTGGCCTGTACAGGGGCGAAAACACAGCTTCACAGTATCTGGAGGAGGTCCGTCGGGTTCTCGAGCTGCCATCCATCAAAGAGGAAGGAATAGCCGGGCTGATAATGGAGTCTATACTCAGCTGTGGCGGACAGGTTGAATTACCCCGGGGTTTTTTGCCGGGTTTATACCGCCTTGTGAGAGAGCTGGGCGGCTTATGCATCGCCGATGAAGTTCAAACCGGCTGCGGGCGCGTAGGGAAATCATATTGGGCATTCGAATTACACGATGTAATTCCTGACATCGTTACCATTGGAAAACCTCTCGGAAATGGGCACCCGGTTGCAGCTGTTGCCTGCACCCGGGAAGTAGCAGACAAATTTGCGAATGGGATGGAGTTTTTCAACACCTTCGGAGGTAACCCGGTCTCCTGCGCAGTCGCTACCGAAGTATTGAGGGTAGTGAAACGCGAACGACTGCAGGAGAATGCGCTTCAGACCGGAGAGTATTTAAAATCGAAGCTTAAGGTTTTAGCTGCAAAATACCCGATTATGGGCGATATAAGAGGACAGGGATTATTTCTGGGAATTGAATTAGTTGACCGCAATATGAATCCTCTCCCGGAAGAAGCGGGCTATCTAATCAATCGGATGAAGGTTTTTGGTATCCTTATGAGCAGCGACGGGCCGGATAATAACGTCATCAAGATAAAGCCTCCTATGGTCTTCAATAAAAATCATGCTGACGATGTCCTTTATTATCTTGAGAAAATTCTTGGGGAGGACTTTATGAAACGAAATTTTTAATATTGAATTTACGCTTAAAAGAACAGCTTTACTCGGTTTTTAGATCACACTTTGGAACAGAACCAGTCATGTTCTTCTCGCCAGGCCGTATTAACCTTATCGGTGAACACACCGACTACAACCAAGGCTATGTTATGCCGGCTGCAATAGACAGGGGAATCATTCTCTGTATAGGCTATTCCTTCGTCTCTGACTCAACTCTTATTTCCGCGGAGTTTGACCAGAGAATAAGCTTTGATATCAACCGGCCTGAAATCAATCCTTCCAATTGGACCGCCTATGTCATGGGTGTTATAAAGGAATTAAAGCATAGAGCCGGCCATTTGCCACAATTGAACCTGGTCTTGGGAAGCGATCTGCCAATGGGAAGCGGACTTTCATCTTCAGCTGCCCTTGAGAATGCTGTCAGCTTTGGCATGAATAAATTTCTGGATCTCGGACTTGAAAGGGCAGAATTGGCCCGAATTGGTCAAGCTACAGAGAATGATCATTTGGGATTGGAAAGCGGGATCATGGATCAGTTTGCCGGACTTTTCGGCCGTGAAGATCATCTGCTCTTATTGGATTGTGGTTCCTTAAACCATGAATACATCAGATGGGACAACGATGATCTCGGATTCTTACTTATCGATACAAAGGTGAGCCGCCGGTTGGCTCACAGCGCGTATAATGATCGCAAACAAAGCTGTTCCCGTGTAGCCGCCATATGCGGCATGGATTCACTGCGAGGCCTGGATTTGGAAAGGCTGCTTGGCTTTAAAGATAAACTCTCTGAAGAAGACTTCAGGCTTGCTAAATATGTCATTGAAGAAAATGAAAGAGTTCTTATGGCCGCCCATTCCATCAGGAAGAGAAACTTCAGGCAAGTTGGGTTACTTATGAAAGAAACGCACTCGGGCTTGCGAAATGACTACCGTGTAAGTTGTGAAGAACTTGATTTTTTGGTCGAAAATACTGAAGAAAACGATTCTGTTTTGGGAGCCAGGATGATGGGTGGGGGCTTTGGAGGATGCACCATTAATCTGGTAAAAACAAATTCAATAGAAGATTTTGGCCATAGGATGAGTACTTTGTATAATGCCCGGTTTGGGAAAAACTGTAAATTACATTCTGTAAATCTATCTTCAGGAGTTTGTCAAATTTTATAATCTTATGAAACTTAAAATTTTAATTTCCGTTTGTTTAGCAGTCCTGACAGCATGTTCACCTGCAGATAAGGCCGATGATATAGATGCTATTAAAACAGTTCTGAACGATCAGCAAAAGGCATGGAACAACTATGACCTCGAGGAATTTATGGAAGGTTACTGGAAAAGTGACTCATTAAAGTTCTATGGAAAAGGTGGAGTGACCTATGGCTGGGAAAACACACTGGCCAATTATAAGTTAAGGTATCCTACGGAGGCCCATACGGGAAGATTGGAATTCATCCTTGATGAGATCAGTGAAATAAATAATGATTCATTCTATATTATGGGCCAATATTACCTTAAAAGAGAAATCGGTGATGCAAATGGTGTTTTCCTGATCATTCTTCG
Organism: Flavobacteriaceae bacterium; assembly: GCA_041618535.1. GTDB lineage: Bacteria > Bacteroidota > Bacteroidia > Flavobacteriales > Flavobacteriaceae > SHLJ01. The sequence continues at coordinate 4,978 of JBFKFP010000089.1, read as the reverse complement.
GAAAATAAATGGCGAATGGAAGATCATTGCCGACCTGTCATGCTGATTCAGGCAGCATCAATTCCTTTGATTTGCTCCAATATTTTTAGGTTTTCAAGACCGACGATCTGAAAGGTCTTTCCCTTTAATAAGGCTCTATTGTGAAGTAAGGCCAAAGCATTCACCCCGTTTCGATCAATACTTGTGAGTGAATCGATTTCAAGGGTTACATGTTCTGTGCTGAGAAATGCTTTCTGGATTATCCGGCGAAATTTAGGAAGTGTCTTTTTACTTAACTCGCCTTTGATCTTATATCCGTTTTCGAGGGGAATGATTTCCAGTACCATAGTTTATGATTAATTCGGGTTGTAATAAAGGTGCTAAAAATCAAATCGAATTAAAGATCATAAAAAAAGTGAAGACCTCATTAAATTTTCGATGAAGCGATAAAAAAATGGATTTATGCTTAATTTTAAATAAAGTTGAGATTTGATGAAAGTGACTGATCGTTTAATTGTCAGGAAAGCGACCCTTGATGATCTTCCTGTCTTACTCCAATTCGAGCAGGGCCTTATCGAGGTCGAACGCCCTATGGACCCCACCATAAAGGATGGAAAAATAAGTTATTACGATGTTTCGGAATTTATCCGTGAGGAAGATTCTGAGGTTTATGTTGTGGTCGAGGACGGACAAATCAGGGCCTCGGGCTGCGTTAGGATTCGAGGGGACCGGCATTACCTGAAACACCGGCGGATCGGTTACCTTGGATTTATGTTCGTCCCCGAGGAGCATCGCGGACGCGGTTTGAATAAACTTATCATTGAAGCTCTTCTTAATTGGTGCCAGGACCACGACCTTGATGAGATCCGGCTCGATGTCTACCAGGTGAATGAACCAGCCATTAGGGCATACGAAAAGGCCGGTTTCACCCGTCACCTGATCAACATGCGATTAAATTTAAAAGGGGATTAACCCAGATAAGGAATAAGGGTCTGATGCTTCGAACTATGGCGCAATCTCCTGATGGCCTTCTCTTTGATCTGTCGGACACGCTCTCGTGTAAGATCGAAAGTATCACCGATCTCAACCAGGCTCATCGGTTTATTATCATTCAAACCGTAATACATTTTTATGACGCTCGCCTCTTTGGGATTCAGCCTGTCCAGCACCCGGTCAATTTCTATTTTGAGGGATTCCCTCTCCAATGAATTATCAGGCCTCGGCGACTCATCAGATCTGAGAACATCGTACAAGCTGCTGTTTTCACCCTCTTTTAAGGGCGCATCCATTGACAGGTGCCTGCCCGAATTTTTCATGGTTAGTTTAACGTCACGTACGGTCATATCGAGTTCGGTGGCCAGCTCATGAGCACTTGGCGGCCTTTGATAGATCTGTTCAAGGTTGGCATAGGCCTTGTTGATCTTGTTAAGGCTTCCGATTTTATTCAGAGGTAACCTGATTACCCGACCTTGCACAGCAAGGGCCTGAAGAATGGATTGCCTGATCCACCAAACAGCGTATGAAATAAATTTAAATCCTCGTTTTTCATCAAATCGCTTTGCTGCCTTAACCAGGCCTGCATTGCCCTCATTTATCAGGTCGCCTAATTTTAAGCCCTGATTCTGGTATTGCTTGGCTACTGAAACGACGAACCTCAGGTTGGCCGTAACTAACTTATCCAGGGCCTGCTGATCACCATTTTTGATACGCTGGGCGAGTTCTACCTCTTCATCTGCTGTTATCATCGGTATCTTACTGATATCCTGTAAATATTTGTCAAGTGATTTGGACTCGCGGTTGGTAACCTGTTTGGTGATTTTTAATTGCCTCATAGAACGTTTTGAATTTAAATTTGGGTAGAATCTAAAAGAATAGTTCAGAAAAGCAAAAATTTCACACTTTTTAACTAAAATTGGCTAAAAATGATAGGAAAATTTCAGTTTTAATTCCAAAATGGCCAAAAAAAGTCAATTTCTAATTTTTTAAATTCCCTGAATTGCTTTTTTAAAACCGGCGATCGGGGTGAAAGAGAGTCATATCCAAAGATGGTTTTTTGCAATCTATGGTTTCCTGCACCAATTTACCAGTGGCTGTTGCCATACTCCATCCCATCATGGCATGCCCAGCAGCAAGAGTAAGATTCTTAAAGCGTGCAGGTTTACCTATGTAAGGCAGGCCATCCGGTGTTACAGGCCTCAATCCGCAGGCCGCAGAATCTTTTTCCTCTTGGGTCAATTTCAATTCGGGATAATAAAGGTTCACACCATCGGCAATGGCATCAATCCTGACCTTATTGATGTTTGAATTTATCCCGGCAATTTCCATAGTTCCCGCAAGGCGGGTAAATCCATTCATAGGAGTGACGGCTATCTTCTTTTCTGAAAGGATTGCAGGAATCGTGATACCATAATCGACCTCGGTATTAATTCTATACCCTTTCCCAGCCTGCATAAGGAGTTTTAAACCGATCTTCTTTCCCAGGATTCCTGTCCAGGAGCCGGTTGCCAAAACAAGCTCATCACAACCATAGCTGTTATTTCTGCTGTGCAGCAAATTAATTCTGGAATCCTTTATTTCAATGTCGATGATCTCTTCCTCAGACTTTATGATCACTCCAAGTTCATCTAATCTTTTTTTCATGTCGGCCATGAACTCGTGAGGGGTAGTGTGGAAATCGCACAGGTAATAGGTTGCACCAATTGCATCTATCTCGGCCTTTGGTTCAAGCTCGCTTATTTGGGATTTATTCAAAATTGATACTTCAAGATCAACTTCGGATGCCAGCCTGGCTACTTCGATCTCATGCTCCAGGGCCTTCTCTGTTTGACAAAGCATCATTAGCCCTTTCTTATCGTAATGAAAGCCGAATTTCTCGTTCACCTTGATATCATCATACAATTCCTGGCTGAGCACCGAGATGTCCCTGATCAATGGAATAGCTTTTTGAACATGTTTGGGATTACAGGATTTATTAAAGGCCCACCCCCATTTTATTAGGTCCATATTCATCCTTGGCTTGATGAAAAGAGGACTGCTGGAATTTAACATCCACTTTATCCCTTTTTTCATCACCCCGGGCGCAGACAGGGGAATGATATGACTGGGGGAGAGAAAACCCGCATTGACATAGGAGGCTCCGGAATCCATCCCCGACTGATCAATCACGGTAACCTTATGACCGCTTTTCCTCAAATAATAAGCACAACATAATCCTATCACGCCTCCCCCGATAACAATTATATCTTTACTCATATCAAACAATTATTCATATGACCTGAAATCCAAATGCGAATGGGTCATCTTCATCAATGGTTATTGTGTTACGGCCATAAATTTTAGCCCAGCCCTGTATACTAGGTCTAACAGCCTTCATGCCTGCCAATTCAGTAACCTCTTCAATCTTTCCGATAAAGGTGCTTCCGATAAAGCTCTCATGAACAAATGGTTTTTTCTCGGGCCAAAGCCCCCTGATGTATAACTGTGCAAGTCGGGCAGAGGTACCGGTGCCGCAAGGGCTCCGATCAATAGCTTTATCCCCGTAAAAAACAGCATTCCGGCCATCAGAAGTCTCTTTGAGAGGCTTTCCGGTCCACTCTATATGTGAGACTCCCTGGATGGTCTCGTTTTCCGGATGTATAAATCGACCTTCATATTTGTCGTTTATTTTTCTCCTGATTTTTTGCGAAAATTGAATTAGTTCGGAGGCCGAATAATCCTGGATTCCGGAGAAGTTCTGCTGCGGATCGATAATGGCATAGAAGTTTCCGCCGTATGCCACATCAAAAGACAGAATGCCCAAACCAGGGCAGTCAATCTCCAGATCTTTACCGGCCAGGTAACAGAGGACATTAGTGAGTTTAACCGAATTCACCTTGCCATTGCTCTCTTCGTAAGTAACTGATATCAGTCCGGCCGGAGTCTCCAACTTCAAGCTTCCCGGATTTTTGGGTTTGATCAACCCCTCTTCCACCCCGATAGTCACCGTTCCGATAAGGCCATGGCCGCACATCGGGAGACATCCGGAGGTTTCGATAAAAAGGATGGCAGCGTCATTTCCAGGATCATGAGGCCTGTAGATAAAACTTCCGCTCATCATATCGTGCCCGCGCGGTTCAAACATCAGTCCTGTTCTTATCCAATCAAATGATTTAATGAAATGCTGGCGCTTCTCATTCATGTCTTTTCCATTCAATTCAGGTGCGCCTTTCCTAATCACCCGAACCGGATTCCCACAGGTGTGTCCGTCTATACACTCAAAAGTCCAGCTAGCCATTTTTCACCCTGTCAATATATGCGAGGATACGTTTTTCCAAAATCGGTAAAGTTACCGTGCCCTGTTCAAGAATCACCTCATGGAATTCCCTGATGTCAAAATCCGCTCCCAATTCATTTTCAGCCTTTTTCCTCAACTCTCTTATCTTCAATTCTCCTATTTTATAAGAAAGGGCCTGGCCCGGCCAGGAGATGTAGCGGTCGGTTTCGGTATTCACCTCATGCAAGGAGAGCGCGGTATTGTTTGCCATGAAATCTACAACTTGCTGACGGGTCCATCCCTTTGCATGAATTCCGGTATCCACAACCAGGCGGCAGGCTCGCCACATTTCATAAGTGAGTTTCCCGAAATGCTCGTAAGGGGTGGTGTACATCCCCATTTCCTCTGCGAGAAACTCGGTGTAAAGTCCCCATCCCTCCCCATAGGCCGACAGGTAAAGGTCCTTTCTGAATTGCGGGATACTATCTCCCAACTCGTTGTTTAAAGAACCTTGCAGGTGATGGCCGGGAACGGCTTCATGCACTGTTAAGGCCGGAAGAGTATATAAGGTTCTGCTTGGCAGGTTATATGTATTGACCCAATAATAACCTGGATCGGTCTCGCTTGCCGGTGGCACATAACGCCCTCCAGTATATTTTGGAGCAATTGCATCAGGAACGGGAGCCACCCCATAAGGTTTTCTCGGAAGAGTCTTAAAGAAACGGGGGAGTTGCTCATCGGCCCGTT
>JBFKFP010000088.1:0-11515 GCA_041618535.1 Flavobacteriaceae bacterium | reverse complement strand
TAACATTAAGGGAAAGATATAATTTCAAATATCCATACGAATCTTCAAAACGACCAGTTCCTCCTTCGAAGTCATACTCTCCGAATAGTCCATTATCATCCGCGCTGAAATTAGTCGCGACGAAATACAGCTCATCACCGTTGGCCGCTGTAACGACACCGGTCTGAGTTAAGGTTCCGGCAAAATCGTTGCACTCTGTAATCAGCACATGAAAATTTCCCAGATGGGTCCCGTTTCCTGTACCCTCGATTATTATTCTGAATGCGGGAGCGCAGTCACCAGCATCAACAAGATTAAAACTTCCGGCACTGTTGACTTTAAATGGTCTTTCAATGCCTCGCTCAGAAGCAGCCGATTCAGCGGATTGATCCACTGGCTCATTACTGCATCCCCAGAAAACAAAAGCAAGGGCTAATACGTTTAATACTAATTTTGATCTCATAATTTTTAGTTGGTTTTAATTAATAGCTAATTAAATTTACACCTAAATATTGAGTTAAGTCACTGGTTATCAATTTTATTTATTCGGTATCCTCTTTTATTCGATTTAGTGTTCATTTTTCGGGTCAAAAAACTATTTTCCATAAGAGTATTCATCACCAACCCGTTGATTAGCCAGGTTTTGATTTTAAATTAAAGATAGTTCAGTTTGTTGATTTGTAAGTAGTTAGTTGCTGGTGGATAAATATTTAATTAAGGGCCAGGTTGAACTAAATTATACCTTCTTAAAAAAATCCAGCATGCGTTCACGGTCCTTTTCCTCTGGTATCCTGCCATACCCTGCACCCATATTGTCGATTACATGTTTGGCCTTTGAAGTACCCGGAATAACCACATTAACCGCCTTGTTTCCGAGTATATATTTCAGGAAAAACTGTCCCCAGGAATTTATATCCAGTTCCGAGCACCATTCCGGAAGCGCCTTTCCCTTTACTTTGCTAAATAAGCTTCCGCCTCCAAACGGCCTGTTGATGATGACCGCCACTCCCATATCTCTGCAGGCGTCAAGCAACCGCTTTTCGGCATTCCGCTCTGACATGGAGTAATTAAACTGTACAAAATCGGGATTCTGCTGCCTTACAAGGGTTTCAAGAGTCCTGTGTGAACGATCGGTATAATGTGTAAAACCCCAGTAACGCACCTTTCCTTCTTTTTTCCAGCTTCTTAATGTATTGACATGGGTTTCCCAGTCAAGCAAATTATGGATCTGCATCAGGTCCATGGTTACACGCCCCATTTTGAAAAAAGATTCGTTCATCTGCCGGATACCTTCCAGTTTGCCGGTTGTCCATACCTTTGTTGCATAAAAAAATGACTCTTGTATATTGGCTTTTTCGGTCAGCTCTCCGACAACCCGTTCCGATCTGCCGTACATAGGCGAACTGTCTATCATGGCCCCTCCCAACCGTTTCATTTCCATGAGTACTTGCGTGAGTTGTTCACGAATTGCAGGATCCTCTCCTACATCAAAGGTCTGCCAGGTCCCCAGTCCTACCACTGGCAGCAGTTCGCCTGTCTTAGGTACTTTTCGTTTCATAATGGATTGGTTGTTTTCGGCCCACAGATTAGGCGTCATCCAGGTTGTGGCAAGGCCCAAACCCATAAGTTGTATGACTTCCCTCCTGTCTAAATAATTTTTCACCTCTTGCTGTATTTTGGTTTCAATGCTGATATGGCCCACATGGGTTTGTCCTCATCCATCTCCCAGTTACCAAGATGAGCTCTTATTTCATGTATCTCAAATCCGGCAGCCACTAATTCCTTTCTAACATATTCCGGCCCTAAAGAATGGGCCTCCACCTGCTCCTGCCTGCTTCCGTTTCTTACCCAGCTTTTCAGCTTCTCTAAAACAATCAGCCTCCCTCCTGCCTTTAGCGAGTTATACACATGTCTTAAAACCTTTTTGTATTCCGTGATTTCATGATAAGTATCTACAATGAACACCACATCCAGCTTATCTTCCGGTAATTTCGGATCATCATATTCTCCCAGAATAACATCTACATTTCGGATATCGCGATCGTCCAGGTTATCCTCCAGGTCATCAAGTCTGTCCCGCCGAACATCAACCGCGTATATCCTGCCCAATTCTCCTGCCTCTTTCGACAAATGAACCGTCAGATAGCCTTCATGGCATCCTATATCGGCCACGTGAATCCCCTCCTCTATCACGGCCATTTCAAAAAGCACTTTTACCGGCATCCAGGTATCTCGTTCTTCCCAGTCGTATTCTGCATATTGGGAAAATGAAAACAACGGAACCATTCCTAAAATCAGGCATATATTCTTCATGTCAACAAGATATTAAATTAGGAATCTCCCTTCTTATAAATTTGTCTTAAATAAAGATTCTGATCAACCCCTTATCTCAGGCTGAATACACCGATTCTCAGTTTTTAATTTCTGAAAATTTCCAAGGGTTAATAATCCAACCTGCCGTATTTAACGTACATAATTAATAGAAAAATAAATTTCGGTTAAACAACAAACTAACATTATGAAAAAACTTTTTGTCCTCAGTCTTATGGCTGTTATGGTAACCTCATGTGTCTCAAAAAAGAAGTACATGCAATTGGAACAAGACCACGGTGAACTGAAAAGTGAATTGACTAAAACCCGTGTAGAAAAAGAAGAACTGGAAGCGAAATTCGATGTTATACAACAGCGGGTGAATGAGTACAATTCTAAAATCAACACGCTTACTGCCTTAAATGAAGACCTTTCCGAAGAGAACAACACCAGGCTTGAAGTGTTGAGTGACGGTATGGTAATTTCGAACGATTCGAAAGAAAAAATGCGCGAAACCCTCATGTATGTGGATGCTGAAAGGCTTAAGGGAGCCAAAACTTTAAAAGATTCAATGGACCTGGCAGTCGCTTACAATCTTCAGAACAAATTGGATAACGCCGAATTCAATGAGGATGAAGATATCGCTATCAGTATCGATAATACTGTGGTGATGATCTCCATCTCCGACAAGATGCTGTTCAACACGGCCAGCTATCGTGTAAGCAACAAAGCTGATGAACTTCTTCAGAAGATTGCGGATGTCATCAATACTGAACCAAGTATCGATGTTATGGTTGAAGGCCACACCGATTCCAGATCGATCAGCAACGATCGTGTACAGGATAACTGGGACCTGAGCGTTTTACGCGCTACCTCAGTCGTCAGAAAATTACAGAACCAGTTTGGAGTAGCTCCGGAAAAACTTATCGCATCAGGAAGAAGCAGCTATAAGCCTCTGGTTGAAAATGACAGTCGGGAAAACAGAGCCAGGAACCGAAGAACAAGAATCGTGATCCTGCCGGATATCGATAAGTTCTTCGCACTCATGAGCACTGAGGAAGAGGCTCGATAAAAAAATCAAAAGTAAAAAACCAGAACGCCATCTTTTTCAGATGGCGTTTTTTAATTTTTTTTAGAGAACCCGGCATAATAGAGGCCCATCATAACTGATCATTATGAAGCCGAGGTCCTTTCAACTTAAATCAACCAACCAACTTAGGGTTGTTTCATATTCGAAATAAACCCTTCTGCTGCATGGCGGTATGAACCCTTAATTTTGTTTTCATGAACCCTTCCAAAGTAAACATTAAACTTACCGGTGGCATTCTCATATAATCCTGTTCCACCATTTATAATGTAAACATAGTAAGGTCCTTTGCTGTCTTCCTCGGTGAGTTCAGACTCGTAAAAAATTTTGGAGCCTGATTCAAGCCACATCACTCCATTTAAAGTGTTTTCTTTTATATTGTCTGTACATAGATAAGTTCGGGTTTTTACCTGACCCCAGATTGAAGTCCTGAAATTCCCGCTCAAATAATACATCTCAAGACTTGAGCAGTCTTTAGATGGGACCACTTTAAACTTGCCGTTTTCAATAAATCGAATCGGTGTTACCACCATAGTGTCATCCGATATTTTCATATCCGAAAGAGCCTCTTCTATCAATGGGTCGTCTATCTGATCATAGCTGCAACCCATTATCATCAAAATGCCTAATAGCACGATAATCAGCCGTGATTTCATAATTATGTATATTATATGTTGCAACTCAATAATTATATATAATTATTATTTTATAAACTATGATTTAAATCAGCTATACACGTTAATTTTATTAACAGATAATTCTAAAATATGTTAGAATAATAAAAGGGCCTGCCACCCCCATGTGAACAGGCCCTTCAGGCTATGGTAGATTCATTTTTAATATTTAAGAAATCCTGTTCCCTTTGATTTGAATTGGCCCTTCGTACCGGAGTTGAAGTCTAATGCGGTATATACCTGTGCCTTGCCTGTTGCCTTTTTGAACTGCCCGGTCCCACCGTAGAAAACATATACATACCAGTTTCCCTTTGCATCGGTACCAGACTCGGCTGCAGAGAAATAAATCTCTTCTCCGTTAACATTCATATACGAGCCAACCATTTTGTTATTAGTTGAAAAATCTGTGCAATAAGTGATGGCCGACTTGAAATCACCCTCCATCTTTTCCGATTTCATAAGGCCTGTCATTTCCAGACGTTCAAGCATGCCGCAAACTCCCGGTTTAGTCATTTCGAATTCACCGTATTCGAGAAATTCAAAACTTACAGATTGTTTTCTCGATTCGATCTCATTTTCTGTTTGCCCGAGGTCAACTCGGGTCTCTTCTGAATCCAGGCTGCAGCCTGTAAAAAGGATCAGCGCTAGTGTGAGCAGGGGAAACAATTTAGTTTTCATAGCAAAAGTTTAATGGATTAATAAAGGTTCTTTTAAATTAGAACAACTCAATCAAGCCAATTCCTGAAAACTATTTGAACTGTTTAGAAGTTTATCCCAGCCTGTAGTACGCGCATTTTAAATAAAATCCTTCCGGAAATACCGCATGATGATCCGAATCATGTAAGGTTCTGTCCATGAGATCGTATGACCTCCCCGACATCTTTATACGGGTTTCAACCAGGTCAAAAAAAGATCGGCTTGTAATGCGGGAAGAGCAACTGGCCATTACCAGTACTCCTCCAGCAGGAACCAAATTTAATGCCTTGTCAATCAATTCAGCATATTTGCGCTTGGCCATTGAAACCTCTGATTCTCTCTTGGCGAAACTCGGTGGATCAATTACAACCAGATCAAATTTCTGCTGGTCGGAAATCAATTGATCCAAAACTTTAAAAGCGTCCCCCTTTATAAATGAATGACTTCCTTTATGTGGGTTTAACGCAGCGTTTATACGAGCCTGATCTAATGCTTGAGCACTGATATCGACACTACAGACATCTGTGGCCCCGCCCGCTAAGGCGTGAACACTAAAACCACCACTATAGGCAAAAACATCCAGCACGCGCCTGCCGTGACCGAGTTGCCCTACCCTCCTCCTGTTATGTCGGTGGTCCAGGAAATAACCAGTCTTATGACCCTTGATGACATTAGCGGAAAAATTTAATCCGTGCTCCCTGAAGAGAATAGTCTCTTCATTCAGATGACCATAGACGATCATGCCATCAGATAATTTACCCTCTAACTTAGTTTTCATCAGTCGGCTTAACCTCAAAACCAACACATCACATCCACTTATCCTGATCAGTTCTTCAGAGATGAATTCCAGCCATGGCAGCCATGCTTCGGAATATAATTTCACGACAAGGCATTTTGCATACACATCGGCAATCAATCCCGGGAATCCGTCATTTTCACCGAAAATTAAACGAAAACTGTTGGTATCGGTCTCAAGAAGTTGAGCGCGCTTTTCAATGGCCGTTAAAATTTGGGCCCTGAAAAAGTCATGATCGATCTTTACAGGACCCCCAAAATGAAGCATTTTGATTTGAATTGGTGATGCGGGATCATACAAACCGATTCCGATCATCTTATTTTCAGCATTATCAAAAATTATAGCAAGGTCACCTGGCTTCCCTCCTTCTGTAATCTTCATGATATGTTTGTTGAAAATCCAGGGATGCCGCATCCTGACCCGTTTTTCTCCACCGTAAGTGAGCCTAACCGCCAGTCGGCGAGTTGGCTGCTGAAAACGAAGTATGGGCAATTCCACAGTCAATATCAGGATTATAAACAAACAATGCGCAGTAACTTAGCAGGTCATACCGCGCATTGTTGCTCTGTTGGTTAGGTGTATTACTGCAGCATAAATAAACTGCAGCCCAGTTATCTCGATCTATTTAGAAAATAAAGATAATCAATCTCGAAAAAGGGGTTTTTAAGAATTCGTTAAAATTCAGTTCAGTGAATTAGAAATCCTATCTTTGCATCTGCCTTTATGCGCTCAAAAACAATGATAAAATCCTTTAGATTCGTTGCTCTTTTCGAAGGGATCTCATATATCCTTCTTCTCTTCATCGGTATACCGTTTAAATATTTTCTGGGCGATCCCCAGTTCGTAAAACTCCTTGGCCTGCCCCACGGGATATGGTTTATGATATACATAGTTCTCGCCTTCATGATCTACTCTGAAGGGAAGTGGACGAAAAACATTTTTTACAAGGTGTTATGGGCATCTGTCATCCCGTTCGGAACCTTTTATGTGGATTATAAACACTTAAGGGCATCTGAGTAGGTTGGTTTGTTTTTAGTCAGTAATTTTGCAGTCGAAATGAATTTGAAATGAACAACATCAAGCATTTTTTCTTTGATTATTTTGTGGATGCCGGTATCTCTGTGTATTGGGCCAAATACCTCAACATGGCAATTTTGCTTATCGGCTTCTTACTCATAGTCTATGTTATAGACATTGTCATCAGAAAGGTGATTCGTGAGATATCACACCGGCTGGCTGAGTCCTCCAAAACTAATTTTGACGATATACTGATCACCAATAAAATGCCGCGTAATCTGGCTCATATCATTCCGCTGGCCCTGGCTCATGAATTTGTTCCGCTCATATTTTTTGATTTTCCCAACACCGAGCAATGGATTGAGAGAATAATTCAGATTCTTTTCATTTTCCTGGCATTGATGATCATGAGAAGTTTGCTGAATACGTTCAGGGATTATTTCAAAACCCTGGATAATTTCAAGGATAAACCTATAGACAGCTACATCCAGGTATTCATGATCTTCGCCTGGGTATTCGGGCTTTCTGCTGTTGTGGCTATTATTACGGGTATTACCTTTCTGAAGTTTATCACCACCATGGGGGCGGCCTCTGCTGTACTTATCCTAATTTTTAAGGACACAATCCTAGGATTTGTTGCCAGTATCCAGGTAGCGATTAATGACATAGTTAGGATAGGAGACTGGATCACCTTCGAAAAATACGGAGCTGACGGCGATGTGGTTGAGATAAACCTTGCTACCGTTAAGGTTCAGAACTGGGACAAAACTATAACAACTATTCCCACCTACGCCTTAATCAGTGATTCGTTCAGGAATTGGCGCGGAATGATGGACTCGGGTGGTAGGCGAATCAAGAGAGCGGTCAATATCAAGATGAGCAGTGTCCGACATCTCAAAAACAAGGATGTTGAACGTTTGAAAGAAGTGCAGCTGATCTCAGAATACCTGAAAAAGCGACAGACAGACATAGATAACTATAACCAAAGGACCAATGCGGATAAATCGGCCTTGATAAATGGCCGGAACCTTACCAACCTCGGAGTGTTCCGCAAATATGTTCAAACCTATATCGAATCGCATTCTGCTGTAAACAAAGATATGACGATTATGGTCCGGCAACTGGAACCAACACCTCACGGGATCCCGCTTGAGATCTATTGTTTCAGCAGTGACAAGCGATGGCAGAATTATGAATGGATCATGGCCGACATCTTCGACCATATAATCGCTTCCATAGGTGAATTCGGTCTTGAGATCTTCGAATACCCGAGCCAGTCACATCATGGGATTCCTTCGGTGACGGAAGTTTAAATTGCAGTATTAACTAACGCAAGTATCTCTTCCTCAAGTGTCATAGTACTCTGGTAGACCTCATCTGCCCGTCTCAACAGGTCCTCTGCAACTGAACGATCCTTAATTTCCTTAGCATTAATCCTTACATTTAAATAAGCTCCGTAAACAGCTGTCCTTGAGCATAATGCACCTACTCCTGCATCGGAAATAGAATTCTGAAGTCCATTTTCTGCCATGGCATGCATCACCTCCATGGAATAAAAGGAGGTCTCCATTACCTCCAGGGGTATTTCGGTGGCATAAATGGTAGCCGACTCTATGGCCTTAGCCCTTTGTTCCTGCTCTTTCTTAGTTCCCTTCGGCATTCGGAAGGCCGCTATAATCTTGTTAAAAGCATTGGTGTCCTCATCTACGAGTTGCAATAACCTGTTCTTATATGATTGCCCGGCTTCCGCCCATTTTGAGAACTCTTCCCATCTTTCATCCCAGCCTGGTTTATGGGCTGACAGATTAGCGACCATTGTGCCAAGAGCAACACCAAGACTTCCGACGTAGGCCGCTATCGATCCACCGCCCGGGGCCATGGATTCAGAAGCGGTCTCATCACTGAATGCTGCCAGGTCCATATCAATCAGTCGCTTCTCCTTGCCTCTGAGCTGATATTCGATGATCTTCTCCTCAGGCTTGAAAGGTTTCAGGTCATCCAATCCTAAGGATTTTACCGCGATCTTGATCTTTTCTGACTCAGATATTCCCAATGACCGATTTTGTTTTCTCAGGAAATAATCGGCAGCATCAATCATGGCCTTAAGCGGTATCAACCCGATCAGTTCAGATCCTGTTACTCGCAGGCCTCGCTCGACAGCTGCATTGCAGGTTTCATCAAAAGCGATATGCATGGGTGTGATGCTGATGTTGGTCAGGTTATATGAGATCTGGGCAATACCATATTCCTCAATAAACCAGCCTATTCCTTTTACTGCTTTGAGCTTCCCCGGAATCCTGACCGGATCACCGTTTTTGTCTAAAACCTTCTTGCCTGTAATCGGGTTTCCCTCTCTTTTGACCCTTCCGGCTTCCCGTATATCGAAAGCGATGGCATTGGCCCTGCGGGTAGAGGTGGTATTGAGATTGACGTTATAGGCAACCAGAAAATCGCGCGCAGATATAGCAATCGCTCCCGTTTTAGCAACTTTCTTGGTGAATTCAGCGGGTCCGAAATCCGGCTTCCAGGCCTTGTCCTTTAATTTCTTCGGCAGTCCTTCATATTCCCCTGCCCGGCAATTGGCGAGGTTAACTCGCTTTTCCTCGCTGGCTGCCCTCTCATAAAGATATACCGGGATTCCCAACTCCTTCCCCACTCGTTTCCCGAGTTTTTTAGCATATTCTGCAGTTTCTTCAAGTGAAATCCCCGAAATCGGCACTAACGGACAAACATCTGTGGCGCCAAACCTTGGATGTTCCCCCTTATGCTTGCTCATGTCGATAAGTTCAGACGCTGCAGTTATAAGCCTGAATGCCGCCTCGATTACTTCATCGGGCGGGCCTACAAAGGTTATGACCGTTCTGTTCGTTGCCTTTCCGGGATCCACATCCAGCAGCTTAACACCTTCAACTGTCTCTACTGTTTGCACTATTGCATTTATAACGGATTCGTCCCTGCCCTCACTGATATTAGGAACACATTCAATTAAAGGTAAATTCATTGATTTTTTAGTTGACTGGTTATTTTTTCTTTCTCAAATATAAGATTTACACGATTCAGGCCTGTCACCAATCAGATCATTTATTTAATAATGATCTTTATCGGTCTCTCCTGGTTGACCTGGCAAAAATACATCCCGGCAGATAAAGAGTTCATGGATATTTCCATCCCTCTCTGCCCAATAAAATTTCTGTTAAATAATTGTTTTCCCTCTAAGCTGAAAAGCCTAATCTGATAAACTCCCACTCCCCTGATGATCAGCTTGTCATCTCTGTTAACCGGATTAGGATAAATACTGAATTCTTCTGTTTCAAAAGCATCAACCTCAAGTGTTTCCCCAAGGTTTTCCGAAAGAGCAACCACCACAGAAGTGCCTTTGTCAAAATTAACTGTATTTCCGGCTGCATCAAGCTGATTGGCATTATTCGATCCGGCGGGATGCTGGATAGAAAGGAACATATATTGGTAATCTGGAGTAAAGGTTATTCCCGTTGATTCTGAACCGCTTGGAGCAATCCCGAAGATCCCTACCTGAGGACTTGCCTGTGTATGACCATTATAAACAACCCAAATATAATAGTTGCCCCCATCCTGGTTTACCCAAAGATTACCCTGTCCGTCAAAAGCCAGGTTATCATTACCACTTCCCCAGGCAACCGATGATGTGCCTGATGAATGGGTAATATCATAATTCATGTTGCCCACGTATGTTTCCATTGTAGCTGTTGTGCCTGTGATGGGATCAGAATCCTGGAACCTGTAAACCCGATTTTCGCCTTTTACCGCAAAATAGACATGTCCATCAGGTCCTATTTCCACGTCTTCTATACCGTCAAATACCGTAGCTCCGGCCGCAGCACTCTGGCTCAGCGTTGTGTTCCTTTCGTTTTGAGTTGTATTGTTAAGCAATATCCAATTCCCGGCTCCGCTCTTCGATCCGGAATAAACATAAAGTGACCCGGAACTCAGATCCTGGGCGGCGTCTGCCACATACTTATAAAGATACCCCGGATTGGAATCAGCCCCCTGATAAACCGTTCTTTGGTTAACATGAATCACCACATTCTCATGGGCAAAGTTTCCCATTGCCCATAATTTTCCCAAAACTGTTTTGGAAGCTGGATTGAGTTCAACGTTCCAACCATAATCACGATAGCCATCGCCATTTCCATCAAAGCTGGATGTAAATTCTTCAGATGATATAACGGTATTCCAAGGAGTGACCGTGCCGGAGCAATTTGCTATTGTTCCTCCCACGGAAGAAAAATCAATAGCCTGGGAAGCTGAAGTTGTCCAGAGTTTACTGCCTGAGTCAAATTGAATGTCAAGCACCGTGTTCCCTCCGGGGGCAGCCTCAGAATTAATACTGAGATAACCGTTAACACTGCTTCCCGAAATTGGAACATAGGCCGTAAAATCAGGACTCACAGGAAAGTTACCTCCAGCGGTGAGTGGATCGCCCACTTCTATTATTTTCTGAAAGCGATGAGAATCGGGTAAAATAAGGGCCTCAGAGGGTACTACCGGATTGACCGAAATAAAATCTGAGATATTCTGAGAGTAAATATTAAAGGGATGGGATAGGGTCAATATAACGAACAGCAATGTGGTAATTTTCATCTTTGACTGGTTTGATTCTCTGAAGTTACAAATTAAGGGACACACTAGGTTCATCCGGAAATTTCAATTTTAAACCGATTATCAACATTGGAATAGGTAAAAAAAAATCAACATTTTTCGTAACAAATCCTATCTTTAGAACACATACCAAGTATCAATCAAAAACCATTAATCATGAAAACTCTAAAAGTCCTGAGTACGTGCTTTCTTTTTTTAATTGCGCTTACAGTCCAGGCCCAAACTGCCGAAGAGATAATAGACACCTACATTGAAAATATAGGCGGATACGCAGCCTGGGAAAAAGTAGAAAACATGAAAGTAACCGGAGTCGGTCGC
>JBFKFP010000087.1:0-11618 GCA_041618535.1 Flavobacteriaceae bacterium | reverse complement strand
GGACCGCTCAAGGAGGATACGAAAGGAATGTTTTTGGTGCCCGACAGTTTATACCGCTTAAGTTGAATGCTTCAGGCGTAATGCCGATAATCTTTGCGCAGGCTATAATGTTTGTGCCAGGACTGATAGGTGGAACAAATATGCTGAAAGATACGGGTGTAGGACAGTTTTTACAGGCTGAATTCGGAGGTAATATCTTCGGGTTCTGGTATAACCTGGTCTTCGCCATCCTGGTGATCGTATTTACCTATTTCTATACCGCAATCACGGTGCCTACCAATAAGATTGCTGATGATCTGAAGCGCAGCGGAGGATTTATTCCGGGTATAAGACCTGGGACAGAAACATCTGAATATCTGGATAAGATCATGTCCCAGATAACGCTCCCGGGATCCATATTCCTGGCACTGATCGCGATCTTCCCGTCATTTATCGTGAAGCTGATAAACGTACAGCAGAACTGGGCAATCTTCTTCGGTGGAACATCCCTCCTGATTATGGTGGGTGTGGCTATCGATACGATGCAACAGGTGAACTCATATTTATTGAACAAACATTATGACGGTTTGATGAAAACCGGTAAAAACAGAAAATCAGTAGCTTAAAACAGTATGGCAAAGCAACCTCCAATAGAGCAAGATGGAACCATAATAGAAGCGTTGTCTAACGCGATGTTCAGGGTTGAACTTGAGAACGGGCACATAGTTACCGCTCATATCTCTGGTAAAATGCGAATGCATTACATCAAGCTGCTTCCGGGTGATAAGGTTAAACTGGAGATGAGCCCTTATGATTTGACCAAGGCTCGAATCACATACAGATACTGATAAATAAAGTATAAAAAACGAACTGATGAAAGTAAGAGCATCATTAAAAAAACGAAGTGCCGATTGTAAGATCGTGCGCAGAAAAGGAAGACTTTACGTCATTAATAAAAAGAATCCTAGATTCAAACAAAGACAAGGATAATTATGGCTAGAATTGCAGGTGTTGACATACCGAATCACAAAAGAGGCGTCATAGCTCTAACCTATATCTATGGTGTGGGAAAGAGCCGCGCAAAAGAAATTTTGGCAGAAGCTAAAGTTAATGAAGACACCAAGGTGTCTGAATGGGACGACGACGAGATAAGCAGGATCCGTGCTGCCGTCGGTAATTATACCATTGAAGGTGAATTGCGCTCAGAAACCCAACTTAACATCAAACGATTGATGGATATTGGTTGCTATCGCGGTATACGCCACAGATCCGGTTTACCGTTACGCGGACAGAAGACCAAGAATAATTCAAGAACGCGTAAAGGAAAGCGAAAAACGGTTGCTAACAAGAAGAAAGTCACTAAATAGTAAGAGGTAGTATGGCAAAGTCGAGTTCAAAAAAACGCAAGGTTATTGTAGAAGCAGTGGGTGAGGCCCATATAACGGCTTCTTTCAATAATATTATCATATCGCTAACCAATAAAAAAGGCGATGTGATCTCATGGTCTTCAGCAGGAAAGATGGGTTTCAGGGGATCTAAGAAGAACACACCTTATGCTGCACAGCTTGCAGCTGAAGATGCTGTTAACACAGCAAAAGAAGCCGGGCTTAAAAAGGTGAAAGTTTACGTAAAAGGCCCAGGAAATGGTCGTGAGTCCGCAATCCGATCTATCCATAACGGGGGCATTGAAGTTACCGAGATCATCGATGTAACACCGCTTCCGCACAATGGGTGCAGACCACCAAAACGGAGAAGAGTTTAATAAATAAGTATAATTGGAAGATCAACGGTTATCGAAGGATTTTTAGACCTGAATTCATAACCGCTTCTGTAATTTAATCTGAAAAATGGCAAGATATACTGGTCCAAAAACTAAAATCGCCCGTAAGTTTGGCGAACCTATTTTCGGCGAGGACAAATCGTTCGACAAAAGAAATTATCCTCCAGGACAACATGGTAACAACCGAAGGAGAGGAAAGAAATCGGAATATGCGATCCAGCTTCAGGAGAAGCAAAAAGCAAAATATACCTATGGAATCCTTGAACGTCAGTTCAGGAATATGTTTAAAAAAGCAACATCTTCTCAAGGTATTACCGGTGAGGTGCTTCTTCAGTTATGCGAATCACGACTTGACAACGTGGTTTTCAGGATGGGAATTTCTCCATCAAGAAGGGGCGCACGCCAGTTAGTGTCTCACAGGCATATTACCGTCAATGGTGAGGTGGTGAATATACCATCTTACCAGTTAAAAGCCGGAGATGTTGTTGGTGTGAGGACCAAATCAAAATCTTTACAAAACATACAGGATTCCCTTTCAGCGTCAACACAAGTTTATGAGTGGATCACATGGAATAACGAGACAATGCAAGGTACTTATGTGTCTGTTCCAGCTCGAATCCAGATCCCGGAAAACATCAATGAGCAGTTCATAGTTGAATTATACTCTAAATAATAACTGATACACCTAAATTAATATGGCAATTTTAAATTTTCAGAAGCCCGACAAAGTCATAATGATCGATTCCACGGATTTCGAAGGGAAGTTCGAATTCAGACCTTTGGAACCAGGATATGGTTTAACCGTTGGAAATGCTTTAAGACGAGTATTGTTGTCGTCACTTGAAGGATTCGCGATTACATCAGTTAGAATTGAAGGGGTGGAACACGAATTTTCGACTTTCCCCGGTGTATTGGAGGATGTTACTGAAATCGTACTGAACCTAAAACAGATCAGGCTGAAGAGACAGATAGATGAGATCGACAATGAGTCGGTTTCAATTTCTATATCCGGACAGGATCAAATTACTGCCGGAGACTTTCAAAAATTTATTTCCGGATTCCAGATTCTGAATTCTGACCTGGTTATCTGTAATCTTGACCCGAAGGTGAACATCAATATGGAGATCACCATTGAGAAAGGGCGAGGCTATGTTCCTGCTGAGGAGAACAAGAAATCATCAGCACCTATCGGGACCATTTTCACCGATTCCATTTACACGCCTATCAAAAACGTGAAATATAGCGTTGAGAATTATCGTGTTGAACAAAAGACAGACTACGAAAAACTGGTATTTGAGATTGTTACCGATGGATCCATAAGTCCTCAGGATGCATTAACAGAAGCGGCTAAGATACTTATCCATCACTTTATGCTGTTCTCTGATGAGCGCATCACTTTAGAGGCCGATGAGATAGCCCAGACCGAGACTTACGATGAGGAGTCACTTCATATGAGACAATTGCTTAAAACCAAGCTGGTTGATATGGACCTTTCTGTCAGGGCACTTAATTGCCTGAAGGCAGCTGAGGTTGATACACTTGGCGACCTGGTTTCGTTCAACAAGAATGACCTTATGAAGTTCAGGAACTTCGGAAAGAAGTCACTTACCGAGTTAGAAGAACTGGTAAGCGTAAAAGGCTTGAGCTTCGGTATGGATCTCAGCAAGTATAAATTAGATAAAGACTAAACTCTCACTGAGGAAGAAAAGAGTGAATCATGAGACACGGAAAGAAATTTAATCATTTAAGTAGAAAGACAGCACATCGTAAGGCGATGCTGGCCAATATGGCCTGCTCCCTTATCGAGCATAAGCGCATCAATACGACCCTCGCAAAGGCGAAAGCTTTAAAGCAGTTTATAGAGCCTCTCGTAACCAAATCGAAGGAAGATACGACCCATAACAGGCGAATAGTTTTCAGCAGGTTAAGACAAAAGGAGGCTGTTGGCGAGTTGTTCAGAGATGTGGCTTCGAAGGTGGGAGATCGGCCCGGAGGCTACACAAGAATCATCCGATTGGGTAACCGTCTTGGTGATAATGCGGAAATGGCCATGATCGAGCTTGTTGATTTTAACGAGCTATATAATGCAGGTCAGAAGAAGAAGAAATCGACTCGAAGAGGACGACGGGGAGGCCAGAAAGCAGCTACCCCGCCGGTACCAACTGCGGCCTCTAACGAAGAAGAGTAATTTTTAAGAAAACATTAACGTTATAGAGAAGGTAAATCGGTGTTCTGGTTTACCTTTTTTTATTGAATTTGTTACTTTTGTCAGACTCAAAAAAATAATAATGAAGCAACTTTTTACAGCCCTGACGGTTCTTTCCTTTATCGGTTTATATGCGCAGAATGATGGTTTTGTCCAGAACAACGCCTCCGCATTGAATGTAGCGGCAAGCTCAAGCCTCAGAACTCAGGGATCGGCGACGCTTTTTATAAATCCGGCCCGAGATATTGATGGTTCGGTGCATCTTTTTGACAATTGGAAAAATACCGCCGTAATCCATACAAAAGACGACAGGCAATTCTTATTGAAGAATATAAATCTGAACGTTGAAAGGCACACCTTCGAATCAAAGATCACACAGGACTCCCTTTTTACGTTTAATTTCAATAATATCGATAAGTTCGTGGTAAACAATAAAGTATATCGCAACTATTACTGGAATGATGACAATAAGGTTTACCAGGTGATTTACGATGGTGATAAATACCAGGTCTTAAAAGGATTTAAGCTTGAAATCATCGAAGGCTCAGCCAATCCAATGTTGAACAGAAAGAATGATAAATTTGTCAAGAAAGAAGCCTATTTTATTAGACGTGACGGGAAAATCAAGCCCTTCAGGCTGTCTAAGGGAAAAATAATGAAGCTCTTCCGGGACAATGAGGAAAAGACAAATGAACTGTTGAATTTCGTTAAGGAGAATAACCTGTCCTTCAAAAGGGAATTTGATGTTCAGCGTTTACTGGAGTATTCAGAAAGTATTTAATAAAAGAGCCTGTTCAGGGCTCTTTTTTTTGTAAAATACTTTTTAACTTTAAGAAAAAATGAAAATGCGACCCATTCTGTTAATTCTGGCGATAATTTTGGTTATACCTGCTGAGGCGCAGGACAATCCGTTAACCGGTTCCCCCACAAATACACGGGGCCTGAATGCGGCAGATGAGGCCACGCTGCTGGCGCAGACCTTCGATATTTCAAAGATTGAAGGTGTCTTTTATGATTTTGACGATATCCGATTTGGACGGGTCCCCACCGATGGAAGTTTTTTGCTTTTCGAATCGTGGAATAACCGGGCTTATCTTTATGTAGGTGAAGAGAAACTGGCCGTTTCGAATATTAACTTCCACGTGGATGAGGAAAAATTCATCTCTCAAATGGAAAATGATTCCACTTTTGTTTATGACTTTAAGGGGATAAACAGAATTGTGGTGAACGACAGGCCTTTTATCAGCTTGTACAGTTCAAAAGAAGGTAAGAATAAGGTTTATGAAGTGGTGGCCGAAAGCGATGAGCTGAGTCTGGTAAAGAATTACTATTCCGATGTTATGACAGGCTCTGCCAACCCCATGATCAACAGGGCGAGGAATAAGATCAAATTGAAAAGCAATTATTTTATCATGATAAATGGCGGCTTACTTCCTTTCAATAAAAAGAAAACGGGTTTCCGGTCGGTTATTCCATCTGAGAAGGCTGAAATGCTGGAGCGGTTTGTTAAGTCGAATAAACTGTCATACAGGAATGATGATGATTTAAAACGGATAGTTCAGTACCTATCGACTATTTGAGGGTTACAGAAAATGAAATTGAAGAAGAAGAAATACATTAATGATAAATTGTTTAAAAGGAGTTGATTAATTCACTCCTTTTTTTTGAAGTGTCTCAGATCGATGAATTATTTTTGTAAAATCATTTTTTTAAGCTATGAAATATAAATCACGTGAAAAGGCCCTTGTGCTGCTTGAGGACGGGACAATTTTTTATGGAAAGGCCGTTGGCGTAAAAGGCAAGGCATTTGGTGAGATCTGTTTTAATACCGGGATGACGGGTTACCAGGAAATCTTCACCGACCCATCTTATTACGGTCAACTTATGGTTAGTACCAATGCCCATATCGGGAATTACGGTGTAAAGGATGAGGAAGTGGAATCGGATTCCATAAAGATAGCCGGACTTATATGCCGGAACTTCAGTTATAACTATTCCCGCGTTGGTGCCAACGGTTCGTTAGAGAACTTTTTTGAACAGAATAATCTGGTCGCCATCTCTGATGTGGATACCCGTGCACTGGTGAGCTATATAAGAGATAAAGGAGCCATGAATGCCGTGATATCGACCGAGACAGAAGATATCGGGGAGCTTAAAGCCGAACTGGCCAAAGTTCCGAATATGAAAGGCCTAGAGCTGGCGTCCAAGGTTTCTACTGAACAGCCTTACTATTTCGGTGATGAGAATGCTACTTTTAAGATCGCTGCCCTCGACATCGGTATAAAGAAAAATATCCTGCGAAATTTGGCCTCACGTGACTGCTACATTAAGGTCTATCCTTACAATGCCACCTTCGAAGAGATGAATCTATGGAATCCTGACGGCTATTTCCTTTCTAACGGTCCTGGCGATCCTGAACCCCTTAAGCAGGCCCAGGAACTGGCCAGGGAGATCATTAAGCGTGATCTTCCGTTATTCGGGATATGCCTGGGGCACCAGGTTATAGCCCTTGCCAATGGTATTGGCACCTATAAGATGCATAACGGGCATCGTGGGATCAACCATCCTGTGAAGAACCTGTTAACTGGTAAAGGTGAAATCACCTCCCAAAACCACGGCTTTGCGGTTGTGAGGGAGGAATGTGAGTCTAATCCGGATTTCGAGATCACCCATATTCACCTGAATGATCAGACCCTGGCTGGAATGAGAATGAAGAACAAGAATTGTTTTTCCGTCCAGTACCAT
The DNA here is from genome assembly GCA_041618535.1 of Flavobacteriaceae bacterium. Classification (GTDB taxonomy): domain Bacteria; phylum Bacteroidota; class Bacteroidia; order Flavobacteriales; family Flavobacteriaceae; genus SHLJ01. The sequence continues at coordinate 4,908 of JBFKFP010000087.1, read as the reverse complement.
CCTGAGGCAAGTCCGGGACCACATGATTCATCTTATCTGTTCGATCAGTTCATAGAGAATATTAAGATCGCAAAGAAGAAGGATACCGCTGTAAAATAGGCTGTATTCATAATCGAACAATAATTTAAACAAGTAACCATCTAAAAACAGAATATGAGTATAATAGTTGATATCCATGCCAGGCAGATTTTTGATTCAAGAGGAAATCCGACCGTAGAGGTAGATGTATTCACTGAAAACGGTATAATGGGTCGGGCAGCTGTGCCCTCGGGGGCCTCAACAGGGGAACACGAAGCCGTTGAAATGAGAGATGGAGGTGATGCATATATGGGTAAAGGGGTTTTAAAAGCCGTTAAAAATGTCAATAATGTACTTGCACAGGAATTGTTGGGGATGTCTGTTTTCGAACAGAACTCAATCGATAAGCTGATGTGTGAAATAGACGGAACTCCGAACAAATCTAAACTCGGAGCTAATGCCATCCTGGGTGTTTCCCTGGCTGTGGCGAAGGCCGCGGCCAATGAATTGGGATTACCACTCTATCGGTATGTTGGTGGAGTAAGTGGAAATACCCTTCCTGTACCCATGATGAATATCATCAATGGCGGATCGCATAGCGATGCGCCCATCGCTTTCCAGGAATTTATGGTCATGCCGGTTAAAGCCGACAATTTTTCTCATGCTTTAAAAATCGGAACCGAAGTATTTCATAACTTGAAAAAGGTTCTGCACGATCGCAAGCTAAGCACTGCTGTTGGGGACGAAGGAGGTTTTGCACCGGCACTTGACGGAACGGAGGATGCTATCGAAACCATTGCATTGGCCGTGAGAAAAGCTGGCTACAGTTTTGGTGAGGAGGTGATGATCGCCCTTGACTGCGCTGCTGCTGAATTTTATGTAGATGGCAAATATGATTACACCAAATTTGAAGGTGATAAAGGAAAGGTAAGAAGCAGTAAAGAACAGGCAGATTATATCGCTGAGCTCTGTGAGAAATACCCTATTATCTCGGTTGAGGATGGAATGGATGAAAATGACTGGGATGGTTGGAGCTATCTTACCGAAAGGATTGGTGATAAGGTCCAGTTGGTGGGAGATGATCTATTTGTAACCAACGTGGAGCGTTTGTCCCGGGGCATAGAGAATAATATCGCGAATTCAATTCTGATCAAGGTGAATCAAATCGGGACGCTTTCAGAGACCATAGCGGCGGTAAATATGGCGCATAATGCAGGTTATACCTCGGTTATGTCTCACCGTTCCGGAGAAACTGAAGACAACACCATTGCCGATCTGGCCGTAGCTCTGAATACCGGACAGATCAAAACAGGATCAGCATCGAGATCTGACCGCATGGCGAAGTACAATCAACTTCTGAGAATTGAGGAAGAGTTGGGATCTGTAGCCTACTATCCGCAGGAGAAAGCCTTTAAGGTAAAATAATCAACGGAATTACATTTTTTTAAAGTGATGTGTGAGATGTTCATGCATCACTTTTTTTAATTGGATTCGATAATGATCCATCGAGAAAACCTTTGGCAGGCAACTTTATAAATCAGCTCTTATTTCGTACCTTTGATTACCGCATTTTTTAATGGAAAATTCAAAGACAATGGCAGAAAAAGCAATTCTCGAATTAAATGGTGAACGTTTGGAACTTCCCCTTGTAAAAGGTTCCGAAGATGAAATTGGAATAGATATAAAAAGCCTGAGATCTTCAACCCGGGCTATTACATTGGATCCTGGTTTCAAAAATACCGGAGCTTGTGAGAGTGCCATTACATTTCTTGATGGGGAGAACGGAATCCTGCGTTACAGGGGATATTCCATTGAGGAGTTGGCAGAGAAAGCTGATTTTCTTGAGGTATCCTACCTATTAATCTTTGGGGAGCTGCCAAATAAAGAGCAATTGGAGAAGTTCGCATCGGATATCAGAAGGAATTCAGTAGTGGACGAGGATGTTAAAAAGATTCTGGATGCGTTTCCTAAAACTGCCCACCCTATGGGTGTATTGGCGTCCCTTACCAGTGCCCTAACCGCGTTTAATCCGTCCTCTGTGGATGTGTCCTCATCAGAGGCCATGTATAATGCGATAGTTAGAATTATGGGAAAGTTTCCAGTGCTTGTGGCATGGACGATGAGGAAGAAAATGGGTCTTCCACTTGATTATGGAGACTCATCACTGGGGTATGTTGAAAATGCGATGAAAATGATGTTCAAGCAACCCAATGAGGAATATGTGATTAACCCTATTCTTCTCGATGCCCTTGATAAATTGCTTATCCTGCATGCAGATCACGAACAGAACTGTTCCACTTCTACGGTCAGAATTGTCGGCTCCTCTCACGCCGGATTATTCGCCTCTTTATCATCTGGGATCTCAGCTTTATGGGGGCCATTACACGGTGGCGCAAACCAGGCGGTAATCGAGATGCTGGAAGCCATAATGGCAGACGGTGGTGATACTAAAAAATATATGGCGAAAGCCAAGGATAAGAATGATCCTTTCCGATTGATGGGCTTCGGTCACAGGGTTTACAAGAATTTTGATCCTAGGGCAAAAATCATTAAGAAGGCTGCCGACGAGGTCCTTCATGATCTTGGTATTGAAGATCCTATCCTTGATATAGCCAAGGGTCTCGAGCAGGAGGCCCTGAGTGATGATTACTTCGTAAAGAGAAAACTTTATCCCAATGTGGATTTCTATTCCGGAATAATCTACAGGTCAATGGGTATCCCGGTTGACATGTTTACAGTTATGTTCAGTATGGGACGGCTTCCGGGATGGATAGCCCAGTGGCGGGAGATGCGAATGCGAAAAGAACCGATCGGTCGGCCAAGACAGATCTATACCGGAGAGAAATATCGTTCGTTTGTCGAACTTGCTGACAGGAAGTAAAATTAATTCTTCTTTTAAAAAAATACTCTAAACCACAGCCTCCTTCAATTAAGTTGTTGATATAAGGATTTGAAACTCAATATTCAAAATGAAACGTCAAGGCTTCGAGCTGTAGTCCTGGGCACAGCTAAAAGCAACGGCCCGGCTCCCGACGTTGATGAATGTTACGACCCTAAGAGTATTCAGCATGTAAAAGCGGGAACTTATCCCAAAGAGGCCGACATGATCAAGGAGATGGAGGCCGTTGACGCAGTGTTCAATAAACACAAGGTAGCGGTTTTCAGGCCTAACATTCTTGAAGATACCAACCAGATCTTCGCACGCGACATCGCTTTCGTGGTTGGAAATAAGATCATCAAATCAAACATACTTCCGGATCGGGACCAGGAAATTGAAGCAATTCGCTATGTATGGAACATGATTCCTGATCAGAACAGGGTTCTTCTTCCTCCTGAATGCCATGTAGAGGGAGGAGACGTAATGCCGTGGAATGACCACATATTTATTGGCACTTATCGAGGTGATGATTACCAGGACTATATTACGGCTCGAACAAATATGGAGGCTGTTAATGTGATCCGGGACCTTTTCCCCAACAAGATAGTTAAGTCATTCGATCTCAGGAAGTCGAACACGGATCCCTATAATAATGCGCTTCACCTGGATTGTTGCTTTCAGCCGGTAGGAACAGGAAAGGCCATAATCCATAAGAACGGGTTTCTGGTTGAAAGTGAATATCAATGGCTGATAGATTTCTTCGGAAAGGAGAATGTTTTTGAAATTGATAAAACCGAGATGTACAATATGTTTTGCAACGTCTTCTCAATCTCTGAGGAAGTTATCATCTCAGAAAGAAATTTTATACGTTTGAATAACTGGCTACGTGAGCAGGGCTTTATAGTTGAGGAGGTCCCTTATGCTGAAATCGCAAAGCAGGAGGGATTACTTCGTTGTTCTACCCTTCCTCTTATAAGGGATTAAATTACATCTGTCACGAAGAATTATCTTACCTCTATTCTAGATTCAGGATTCAATTTTTTAATTTTAGGCAAATCAACTGAAATATGAGATTATTCTTAAATACAATCGTTCTCTTTTTAATCTTCGGAATTGTTCCCCCTCAATCATATGCCCAAAAATTAAGCCGGGCTGAGAAGAAGCTGGTAAAAACCATCTCATCAAACAATGAAGAGGCCATTTCTTTTCTCAAAAAAGTAGTCAACATCAACAGCGGCACGATGAATCATGAAGGCGTCAGGGCTGTTGGCATGGTGTTTAAGCAGGAATTTGATAAGATCGGCTTTGACACACGTTGGATTGATATGAAGGAGGTGGACCGATCCGGCCATCTCTTTGCCGAGACGAGCGGCAAAAAAGGAAAGCGATTGCTACTTATCGGGCATCTGGACACTGTTTTTGAAGCCGACAGTCCCTTTCAGGAATTTAAGATGATAAATGACAGTATTGCCCATGCTCCCGGCGGAAATGATATGAAAGGGGGTAATGTGATCATTTTATATGCGCTTAAAGCACTGCATGAAAACGGTCTTTTGAAAAACGCCCAGGTAATAGCGGCTTTCACCGGCGATGAGGAAGCAACCGGCAAACCACTTAGCGTCAGCAGACGTGATTTGATAGAGGCAGCGAAGCGAAGTGACATTGCCCTGGGATTCGAGACATCTACAGGATTCAATTATGCCACTGTGGCCAGAAGGGGTTCATCAGACTGGAAAGTGGAAGTCACCGGGGTAAGAGCCCATTCCAGTGGTGTCTTTAACGAAAGGATAGGAGCGGGAGCTATTTTTGAATTGTCAAGGATACTTCATCGGTTTTACGAGGAGGTTAGGGGAGAGGAATATCTGACCTTCAATCCCGGGATCATCTTGGGTGGTACCTCCATGAATTATCAACAGGAGCTGAGTAAGGGTGATGTTTTTGGAAAAAGCAATGTGGTTGCTCAAACTGCGGTCACTTATGGCGGACTGAGGTTCATTTCAGTAGAACAGAGG
>JBFKFP010000086.1:0-11853 GCA_041618535.1 Flavobacteriaceae bacterium | reverse complement strand
TTCGGATGTACCTGCTCCGGTTGAATTAACTGCGACCGACAATTGTGATGGCGACATCACCGTTGGTCCATCAGTTCAGATAACTCCGGGACAGTGTGACAATGACTTTGTCATGGTTCGTACCTGGACCTTTACCGATATCTGTGGCAACACAAGCTCGGTAAGCCAGACCATCACTGTACGTGATACAACGGCTCCTGTAGCTCCTGCAGCTCCGGCTGACATTACAGTGGAGTGTAGCGATGATGTGCCATTGGCAGGCGATCTGAAAGGGACAGATAATTGTGATGGTATAATTGACGGTGTCGTAGTGGATGTTTCGGATAACGGATCTTGTCCGGAGGTCATTACAAGAACATGGACCTTTACCGATAGTTGTGGTAACTCGAGCTCAGTAAGCCAAACCATCACTGTGAATGATATAACGGCTCCTGATGCGCCGCAAGCTCCGGCAGATATTGCAGTGGAGTGTAGTGATGATGTGCCACCGGCAGCCGATCTGAAGGCAACGGATAATTGCGACGGATTAATTAACGGTGTCGTAGTGGATGTTTCGGATAACGGATCTTGTCTGGAGGTCATAACAAGAACATGGACCTTTACCGATAGCTGTGGTAACTCGAGCTCTGTAAGCCAAACCATCACTGTGAGTGATATTACGGCTCCTGATGCGCCCGCTGCTCCGGCAGATGTGGCAGTACAGTGTGACTCTGATGTACCAGCTCCGGTTGATCTGACTGCGATTGACAATTGTGATGGCAATATTACAGTTAGTCCGACTGCACAAACTACATCAGGAACATGTGCCAATGACTATGTCATGGTTCGTACATGGACGTTTACAGACAGTTGTGGTAACACGAGCTCAGTAAGCCAGACCATCACGGTAAGTGATACTTCGGCTCCAGAGTTGACTGTTCCTGCAGATGATCAGGTCGATTGTAATAATATTCCGGAAGTAGGAATACCAACGGCAATTGACAATTGTGATCCTCAAGTAGATATAGTCTATGATGGTGAGCAAGTGGTTGGGGATACCAGTTCAGACAGCTATTCATTGATAAGAACATGGACAGCTACAGATGACTGTAATAATTCCACCACTCAAAGTCAGACCATTACGGTGGATAACAGTCCGTGTAACAACATTGATTGCGATGCGAATGATCCGATAACCACTGAGGGAACCGATCATTCAATAGTGTTCGCGGGATCTGAGTTTGATTCGGATAATTGTATGACATACTACTATTACTGTGTCAATAATCTTGATACTCCTTCAATTAGTCATACGACATTCGGAGATCATGAATGTGGATCCACATGTCTTGATGAGAATATCATTGAAGTAGGAGAATGGGAAATTGACCCGAATACCTCAGAAATTAACAGATTCGGTGGTGGTAGTCCTACTTCAGGTGAAGATCCAACTACAGGTATCTGCGGAATCAAGTTCGACGAAAGCGTTGATGGTGTGGCACTATACTATATTGGGGTGCCTGGTGATCAGCCAGTAGGAGTAGTAGATTATGCGGTTAAAGCCGGACAATTTGAATATTACTATGAGGTTCCCGGACCGGAATCCTGTGATAACAATTGTACCGAGCCTACAGCAGCAGTGGAGGAAAACAACAACACCTTTGAGTCTGTTGTGGAACTCGACTTCCAGGCCTATCCAGTGCCATTCGATACCGAGGTTACCGTTAAGTACAACTTCGAATTCGATACGGATGTTACCATCCAGGTATTTGATACCAAAGGCCTGCTGATCTACAGCGATACCCATAATGGATATCGTAAGAATAATGATGTGAGGACTAAGATTGATCTTTCTAGAGGTGGCGACCAGGTATTCTATGTAACAATAAATACCAATCAAGGTTCTGTTACCAAGAAGATTGTTTCATCAACCTTAAAGAGGTAGAGTAATTAATTATTAATTACATACTGTTGACAGGCGACCATCGAAAGATGGTCGTCTTTTTTTTTGACATTTCCTTAGTGCTTCAAGTGAGATGAATAAAACATAATAAAGCGGTTATTTTCTTTGCTTTGCTAAGAATAACAAAAGTCATTAACGCGCGCAATTCACGCAATACCTTGAATGGGGAAGCAGCAGAATCCGGCCTAATGGTATGGCCAGTCCGCAACGAGCACATTTTCCAAAACCGGCGTCATCCAGATTGGATAATGCTATGTTCAGTCCTTTAAGTTTCTGTTCTGCCTGTTTTAAGGCTGCCTCGTTTACCGACCGGTTGTTTATAGCATCCATCCTTGAAACGCGGCCTATAGCATTCTCCGGGGCAATGGGTTTGGTCAGCTCCCTTAATTTCTTAATATCCGATTCGGTTTTGATTATCTCATTCCGAATGGTTTCCTCAATCTTGCTTTTCTCCTCGGGATTCATGATTTATTATCGATTTTGCCCATGCAACAGCTTTCTCGAGATCATCAAATATTTCGAATGGCTTGTTTAAGAACAACTTTTCCACTTTGGCGTTTGCCCCGGAGAGCGGAGCTTCGGCAATTACACCAAAACCAGCGAGGTTTTTGATTTTTGAGGTTTCGAAATAAATGGAAGGATCTACTGTATAACGATTTTTTCTATGGGTGAGATAAACAAATGGCTTATTCTTATAATACTTTTCAGTCAACTGAAGGAGCACTTCGTTGTATTCCGGAGTGATATGAACGCCTCCTCTCATAACGACTATCATATAGCCTTCAAAAAGTTCAACATCACCGAAAATGTAATGAATAGTCTCAGTCATAATCACTTCTGTCTAATCAAAAAAAAATCCGCCGAAGAGGCGGATTTATAATAGTTTCATCTTTTTATGATTTAGAAGATCTTTCCACCTTTTCCACCTTGATATTCAGTTCTTTATTCGATTTATCAAGATCGATTTTAATAGTGTCTCCTTCGTGCACCTTCGAATTGATGATCTCTTCGGCAAGTGCATCTTCAATATATTTCTGAATCGCCCTTTTGAGCGGCCTGGCACCATATTGCTGATCGAATCCTTTCTCAGCGATGAAATCCTTCGCTCTTTTGGAAAGTTTCAATGTATATCCCAATTCGTTGATTCGATCTAATAATTTCTCAAGCTCAATGTCAATGATCTGATTGATATGCTCTTTCTCAAGAACATTAAAGACAACCACATCATCTATTCTATTCAGAAACTCAGGAGCGAATGCTTTTTTCAAAGCATTTTCTATGATACTCCTGGCGTTTGAACCGGCCTGTTCCTTTTTAGCTGCCGTTCCGAAACCAACTCCGGTTCCAAAATCCTTGAGCTTCCTTGCGCCTATATTTGAAGTCATGATGATGATGGTATTGCTGAAATCGATCTTTCGGCCTAAACTATCTGTCAGATATCCATCATCAAGGACTTGCAGCAACATATTGAATACATCTGGATGTGCTTTTTCGATCTCATCGAGCAGGACCACTGCATAGGGTTTACGCCTTACCTTTTCGGTAAGCTGACCACCCTCTTCATAACCAACATATCCTGGAGGTGCACCTATTAATCTCGAAATTGCGAATTTCTCCATATACTCACTCATGTCTATACGGATAAGCGCATCATCGTTATCAAATAATTCTCGAGCTAAAACCTTGGCTAACTGGGTTTTACCCACTCCGGTTTGACCTAAAAATATAAATGACCCAATAGGCTTGTTTGGATCTTTTAATCCGGCACGATTTCGCTGAATGGCACGAACTACTTTACCAACAGCCTCATCCTGGCCTATGACTTTTCCTTTGATCAAATCAGGTAGCTGGGCAAGTTTATTGCTTTCTGTTTGGGCTATCCTGTTCACTGGGATACCTGTCATCATAGATACCACATCGGCCACATTATCCTCACTCACTACCTCGCGATGTTGTTTCGATTCTTCTTCCCATTTGGATTGCGCTTCCGCAAGACTTCTTTCTAATCGTTTTTCATCATCACGAAGTTTAGCTGCCTCCTCGTATTTCTGTTTTTTCACGACAGAGTTCTTGGTCTCTTTCACCTGTTCTAGCTGCTTTTCCAATTCCAGGATCTGATCGGGAACGTCTATATTGGTTATATGTACCCGTGATCCCGCTTCATCCAGCGCATCTATGGCCTTATCAGGTAAGAAGCGTTCGGTCATATACCTGTTTGTCAACTTCACACAAGCCTCGATAGCTTCATCGGTGTAGGTCACATTATGGTGATCTTCGTATTTACTCTTGATATTATTCAGGATCTCCATGGTTTCCTGAACAGTGGTTGGTTCTACCAGCACTTTTTGAAACCGTCTTTCCAGAGCGCCGTCCTTTTCAATATATTGCCTGTATTCATCAAGTGTTGTAGCACCAACGCATTGAATGTCTCCGCGGGCAAGTGCCGGTTTGAACATATTTGAAGCATCCAGACTGCCTGTGGCGCCACCGGCTCCAACTATGGTATGGATCTCATCAATGAACAGGATGATATCGTCATTCTTTTCAAGTTCGTTCATGACGGCCTTCATCCGTTCCTCGAACTGGCCCCTGTATTTTGTACCTGCAACAAGACTGGCGAGGTCAAGAGTTACGACCCTTTTATTAAACAGGATCCTCGACACTTTTCTTTTTACTATCCTGTTGGCAAGACCTTCCGCGATGGCGGATTTCCCAACACCCGGTTCACCGATTAGCAGCGGGTTATTCTTCTTTCTACGGCTCAGGATCTGAGAAACGCGCTGTATCTCCTTTTCCCGACCCACAACAGGGTCTAATTTACCCTCTTCGGCCAAAGACGTAAGATCACGTCCGAAGTTGTCTAAAACAGGTGTTTTTGACTTCTTTGACCCTTTTGCTGAGGATTTGCTGAATGGATCATCCTTAGAACTATCCTCAGCTGACGGTTCATCATCCGGATAGGATTCTGCCTTTGGCGGATCGACATAATCGTCGTCGTTGGCGATCATATACTTGAATTGTTCCTTCACGTTGTCGTAATCAACTTTTAGTTTGTTCAGTAATTTGGTAGTGGGATCATTCTCGTTCCGGAGAATGCAAAGCAACAGGTGGGCCGTATTAATAGAGGTGCTCTGGAATAACTTTGCCTCTAAAAAGGTAGTCTTCAAAGCCCTCTCGGCCTGCCTGGTTAAGTGCAGGTTTTTCTTCTCGTTGGAAGCAATGCTAATATTAGGGTTGGCCGGACTTAAAATTTCAACCTTTCTCCTTAGATGATTAAGGTCGATATCAAGAGCATTGAGGATCTCAATGGCCTTGCCATTGCCATCGCGCAACAAGCCAAGCATCAAATGCTCAGTCCCGATAAAATCGTGCCCGAGCCGCAGCGCTTCTTCCTTGCTGAACGCAATTACATCCTTTACTCTTGGTGAAAAATTATCATCCATACAAACGTCCTTTCAATCGATTAAATTTAACTAAATTCAATTACAATAAGGCAAAAACTATACCTTAATTAAACCCAGTTGGGCTAAATGACAAAAAAAACTTTAAAAAATCAAAACTTTTAACAGCTTACTTATCAACGAAAAAACAGGCTCTTTTTGTTGATAAAAAATGTCAAATTAAGAACTTGAAATCCCCCGCAGCACTTGTAAAATGGTTATATTAGCCTGATTTCAAAATCAACGAAAAAACTAATCGATTTACTTATGGCAGATGGAGAAAAACTAATCCCGATTAACATAGAAGATGAGATGAAATCGGCATACATCGATTACTCGATGTCGGTCATTGTGTCACGTGCTCTTCCGGATGTTAGGGATGGGTTAAAACCCGTACACCGAAGGGTGTTGTACGGGATGCATGAATTGGGAGTTCGATCGAATACACCCCATAAAAAATCAGCCAGGATAGTGGGTGAGGTGCTCGGTAAATATCACCCTCATGGCGATACCTCGGTTTATGACACCATGGTCAGGATGGCTCAGGACTGGAGCCTGCGTTATATGATGATTGACGGACAGGGAAACTTCGGTTCAATAGATGGAGATAGTCCTGCAGCGATGCGATATACAGAAGCGAGAATGCAAAAGATCGCTGAAGACATGTTGGCAGATATCGACAAGGATACAGTAGACCACAAATTGAATTTTGATGACACCCTCAAGGAGCCTACGGTTTTGCCCACGCGCATTCCAGGACTGCTTGTTAATGGCGCCTCAGGGATAGCTGTAGGTATGGCAACTAACATGCCTCCACATAATCTTTCTGAAACTGTTGACGGGATAGTATCTTATATCGATAACAATGAAATCACCATAGATGAGCTCATGTCTCATGTCAAGGCCCCTGACTTTCCAACAGGGGGCATTATCTATGGGTATGATGGTGTTCGCGAAGCCTTTCATACAGGTCGTGGAAGGATTGTCATGAGAGGACGTGCTATAATTGAGGAAGTTCAGGGCCGCGAGTGTATTGTGGTCAATGAAATTCCATACCAGGTGAATAAGGCTGACATGATAAAGAAAACAGCCGACCTTATCAACGATAAACGTTTGGATGGGATTTCAAGCATCAGGGATGAGTCCGATCGTAATGGGATGCGAATTGTTTATGTTTTGAAACGCGATGCCATTCCGAACATTGTTCTTAATAAACTTTACAAGTACACTGCCCTGCAGTCATCTTTCAGCGTGAATAATATCGCATTGGTGGGAGGAAGGCCGCAATTGCTGAATCTTAAGGATCTCATTGTTCATTTTGTTGATCACAGGCATAATGTGGTTGTAAGGCGCAGCCAGTATGAACTTAAGAAAGCAGAAGAGCGCGCCCACATCCTGGAAGGTCTTATCATCGCTTCAGACAATATCGATGAAGTTATCAAGATCATAAGAGGTTCGGCAAGCCCTGACGAAGCCAGGGAAAAGCTTATCAAGCGATTTGAACTTACGGAGATCCAGGCTAAGGCAATCGTGGATATGCGACTTAGACAACTTACAGGCCTTGAGCAGGATAAGTTGAGAACTGAGTACGAAGAACTGATGAAGACCATAGAAGACCTCAAGGATATTCTTGAAAAGAAGGACCGAAGAATGGAGATCATCAAACAGGAACTCCTTGAAGTCAAGGATCGTTTTGGCGACGACAGGCGCTCAACCATTGAGTATTCAGGTGGTGATCTGTCAATTGAGGATATGATACCGGATGAAAAAGTGGTTATCACTATTTCCCATGCGGGTTATATCAAGCGAACCGCTCTGAACGAATACAAAACTCAGAACAGGGGCGGGGTTGGCCAAAAAGCCTCTACCACCAGGAGCGAGGATTTCCTCGAACATCTTTTTATAGGTACCAATCACCAGTACATGCTATTCTTCACTCAAAAGGGAAAGTGTTTCTGGATGAGGGTATACGAGATTCCGGAAGGTAGTCGAACTTCAAAGGGAAGGGCTATTCAAAATCTGATCAATATTGAGCAGGACGACAAGGTAAAGGCCTTTATTTGTACCAGAGACCTGAAAGATGAGGATTATATAAATAGTCATTTCGTTATCATGGCCACCAAAAAAGGACAGGTTAAGAAAACGTCACTGGAACAGTATTCAAGACCCAGGACTAACGGTATAAATGCCATTACAATACGGGATGAAGATGAGTTGCTGGAGGCGAAACTTACAACCGGTGATAGTCAGGTCATGCTGGCGGTCAAAAGCGGAAAGGCGATTCGTTTTGAGGAAAGTAAAACTCGCCCCATGGGAAGAAACGCCTCTGGTGTGCGTGGAATTAAATTAGCGGATTCAAAAGATGAGGTAGTCGGAATGATAGCCGTGAATGACATGGAGAGTGATATCCTGGTAGTTTCTGAAAATGGATTCGGGAAACGTTCCAGCCTCGAAGATTACAGGATAACCAACAGGGGAGGAAAAGGAGTAAAAACCATATCTATTACCAAAAAAACTGGTAAATTAGTATCCATAAAGAATGTCAGCAACGAAGATGACCTTATGATTATCAATAAGTCGGGCATTGCCATCAGGATGGCAGTGGAAGATCTTCGTGTAATGGGCAGGGCCACTCAGGGAGTCAAACTAATCAACCTGAAAAATGGAGATTCGATCGCGGCTGTTGCAAAGGTCATGCATGACGAGGACAATGTAGATGACCTTGAGGAAAGTGATGACAGCCCGGATAACAATGATGGCACGACAATTGATACTAACCCTAACGAATAATTGATACATTAACTATTAAACAGAATTAAAAATGAGAAAATTTGTGGTAATGGCCTTTGCGCTTTTGGTTGGAACTGTTGGATTCGCTCAAAAGAAGGAATTAAAGGATGCAGAAAAGGCCATTAAAGACAATAGTTTTGCTGATGCTAAATCGGCTCTGAGTGCTGCAGAAGGTATGACTTCAGCTATGGATAGCAAAACACTTGCAAAATTTTACTTTCTAAAGGGCCAGGCCTATTATGCCAACGGAACAGCTAGTGATAATGATATCAGCACGTCCCTGGAAAGTTTTGACAAATTATACGAAACCGAGAAGAAAAGCGGAAAAATGGTTTATTCCGCCAAGGCAGACGAAATGAAGGTGTCTATGAGCAATACATTTCTCGATAAGGCTCAAACGGCATTGAATAGGAAAGATCATTCTTCCTCCTATGTCAATTTCGAGAGAGCGTACCGCACATCTCAATCGGATACATTGTACCTTTACAATGCTGCTTTGCTCGCCACCTCCAGTCAGAAATATGATGACGCGTTGAGATTGTATGACGAATTGATGGATTTGGGTTATACCGGGATTTCAATGGAGTACAGAGCAACTGAGATCGAAACAGGTGAAGACCAAGTATTTCCCAGCAGTGCCATGAGGGATATTTCAGTAAAGGCCGGGACTCACAATAATTCACAAAATGTGAAGACCGAGTCAAAGGTTGGTGAAATTGCCAAGAATGTCGCATTGATTTACATAGAGAAAGGAGAGACTGACAAGGCCCTTCAGGCTATTGACGACGCAAAGAAATCCAATCCAAATGATTTCAATTTGATTCTTTCAGAAGCGAATGTTCGTTACAAATTAGGAGAGATCGATAAATACAAGGAACTCATTCAAAAGGCGCTGGAACTAGAGCCTAACAATGTAGATCTGTTATTTAATCTGGGAGTAGTAGCGGCAGAAAAAGGAGAAGATGAAGAGGCAAAGAAATATTATGATATGGCAATAGGCGTTGATGGCACTTATGTGCGGGCCTACATGAATACTGCAGCTTTAATATTAGGCCAGGAGCAAGCAATCATAGATGAGATGAACGCCCTGGGAACCTCTGCGGCTGACAATAGGAAATACGAAGAGTTACAAGAAAATCGAATGACCCTTTATAAAGATGCCGTTCCTTACCTTGAGAAGGTTCTGGAGTTCGAGAGCGATAATTTGAATGCTGCCCGTACTTTGATGAATATCTACAGCGTCCTTGGGGACACACCGAACTTCAAAGCCATGAAGGCTAAAGTTGAAGAAATGGAAGGCGGCGGGAATTAACCCCTTAAATAAAACGAATTTTAAAGCCATTCAATTTTGAATGGCTTTTTCTTTTAAACGATTTTTTTGATCACCCTCAGCTTATGTGTATGCCTGCGCTTCTCAGTATTATGAATGCCACTCTGGTCAATTCGGTCAATTCGAACTTTTCCATGAGCATGAATGATGTAATTATTCTTCAGAATGATCCCAACATGAATGATATTGCCATCCTTATCATCGAAAAATGCCAGATCGCCTGGTTCTGTTTCTTCTATAAAACTCAATACCTCACCCTGAGTAGCTTGTTGTGACGCATCCCTGAGTAAATTATGACCATTGAGCTTATAAACCATTTGGGTGAATCCTGAACAATCTATGCCGAAGGGTGTTTTCCCGCCCCAAAGATACGGGGCATTGAGAAACAACAGGGCCGTTTCCACAAGTTTAGACTTCGGTTGCTTGCCTTTGACAATATTACCGTCATGGCTGTGATTTAATAGTTTCAAACCGCTCAGGGAAGAACCGAGGCAAACAGGTATAAGGTTAGAGTGCTCGTCGGAAACGAATTCAACAAGATCTGATACGAATGGGGTTTCCAAGGAATCCAGCATTTTAAAATCATTCTTTTCGAGGCTTTTAAATTGCTTATTATCTATCCAACCTTCGTATTTGTCATAGGCAATCCTGATCTTGGACCAGGATTTCCGATGCTCAGTTACTTTGAAATGATCACCATATAAAAGCTGGGTTACCATCTCACTTTTATCAGATGGCTCGAGCCTGACAGGGACGAGGCTTAAATGACATATGCCATATTTCATAAACAACCGGCTTAGCGTTCCAAAACCATTGCAGAAGCACCGCCACCACCGTTACAAATGGCAGCTGCACCAATTTTGGCATCGCGTTGAATCAGGATATGAATTAATGTCACCAAAATACGGGCACCGGAACAACCCAAAGGATGCCCGAGTGACACAGCACCACCATTTACATTCACCTTGTCATCGCTGAGCCCGAGTATTTTCATATTGGCCAGGCCAACAACCGAGAAGGCCTCATTAAATTCAAAATAATCAACTTCTTCGAGGGTCACACCGGCCTTATCCAATGCTTTTGGGAGAGCCTTGGCAGGTGCAGTGGTAAACCATTTTGGTTCCTGGGCAGCATCTGCATAGCTTTTTATGCTTACCAGAACATCTAATCCCAGATCATCTGCTTTTTCCCGGCTCATTAGGACCAATGCAGCCGCTCCATCATTGATAGTGGAGGCATTTGCAGCCGTCACAGTCCCTTCAGGTGTAAAAGCAGGCCTGAGGTTAGGAACTTTCTCGATTATGACATTGGTGTATTCCTCATCGCGAGTGACAGACAAGGGCTCACCTCTTCTTTGTGGGACTTCTACTGGCACGACCTCAGCGGAAAAACTTCCATTTTCCCATGCATCTGCCGACCTTGTGTAAGATTGAATCGCAAATTTATCCTGATCTTCACGGCTAAAGCCGTATTCAACAGCACACGCATCTGCACATACCCCCATGGCCTGCTCATCGTAAACATCTACCAGCCCATCTTTTTGCATGCCGTCTTCCATCTTTAGCGGACCAAATTTGGTGGCGGTCCTGGCGTGATAATAATGGGGGATAAGGCTCATATTTTCCATTCCTCCGGCAACAACAACATCGTTGTCGCCTAAGGAAATAGACTGAGCCGCCTGCATCACAGCCTTCATACCTGATGCGCATACCTTGTTCACCGTGGTGCAGGGAACAGTATCGGGAATACCCGCATAAATAGCAGCCTGGCGCGCAGGAGCCTGGCCAGAGCCTGCCTGGACAACATGGCCCATAAGGACCTCGTCTATTTGACTGGCTTTCAGATTGATTTTTTCCAGAGCTGCTTTAATCGCAATGGCCCCGAGTTTTGGAGCCGGAACTGTAGAAAGTTTACCCATAAAACTCCCTATCGGGGTGCGTACTGCGGAAACAATAACTACCTCTTTATTCATGATTGAACATAAAAATTTTGCATGTTGCGAAATTAACTAAAAATAGCCAGATGATATAGTCAAATTCAGTTTATCCTCGCTGCATTCTGCTATACCTATTTTTATTACTTTTGAGGAACCAGGTGGTCCATATGAAAGACATCATCAATAGCTTCTATAAGAATCATGCCCTAATTTATAAGGGAATCCTTTTTGTACTTACTACTTTCCTGATCGTTTATTTCTTTCCGAAGAGCGGTAAATTCAAATATACTTTTGAGCGCGGCAAACCTTGGCAGTCTGAAAACCTGTATGCGCCCTTTGATTTCGCTATTAAGAAAACGGAGGAGGAATTACAAGCCGAACAGCAGAATATTCTCGATAACGCCTCAGCTTATTT
>JBFKFP010000085.1:0-11906 GCA_041618535.1 Flavobacteriaceae bacterium | reverse complement strand
GAGCGCCTGCTCGAAGTGGACGGCGTGTGGAAGCGCTTCGCTACCGGCGAGGGCACGCTGGAGGTGCTGCGCGGCGTGAGCTTCCGGGTGGACGAGGGCGACCGCATCGCCGTGGTGGGGCATCCGGATGATACGAGGTGCATCACAATTGCCTATGACAAATTCAGCAATAAATTTCTGGGGATCAACACTTTCGGAATCAGGATGCGTCATGAGGTGTTCGATCGCTGGCTTAACGAAGAACGCAGTGTAAACCACGTGATTGAAAACCTTGCCAAGGCCAATTTTGATCCCGAATTATACAGGCGATTTGAGAATGATATTTTAAACCACTACAACCAGCAGTTGCAAGATGCCTGATTCAATTATAAACCAGAATAAAAGCCTATCCCTTTCCAACCCGGATTACAATGGTTTGAACACCAAGCAAAAAGTTTCGGTGGTACTCGGGCTTTCCGGCCTGACAATTTTGACCTTGGCACTTTTAAATGTTGGATTCAATAAACAGTGGCTTGCTTTGTCGGCAGCCCTGGTCCTGATCTCCGTTGGCACCATTGTATATGCCAACGAATTATACCTGAGAAAACTGGCTGGTATAAAAAATGATGGAGTATGGTTCAAATCCATATCATCACGCGGGTTTTCAGGCTGGCTGACAGGCGTTATCCTCACCGGCTTTTATATCGTTCTTTATTTTTATCCTGGCCTTTTGGGGCTTGGCACCGATGGACAGGCTAACAGCGGTTTAGTTGCCCTGTTCGATCCCCTTAGCAAGTTGCTGAATGGAAATCCGGCGAGCCAATGGTTCGTCTACGGAACGCTTTATACAGTCGCCATCCTTATTTTTGGCTATAAGTTTATCCTGAAATACAGGCATAACCGGTATCAGCAGCTAAGAACAGTTTCCGTCATGTTCTTTCAACTGGCATTCGCCTTTCTGATCCCTGAATTCATGGCACGTCTTAACTCGGATTCCTTCAAACTGCCCTATTATGACCTAAAGAATATATGGCCCCTTAATTATTATAACTTCGAACAATACAGGGTTGATGAATTTATCAGTTCCGGCAATATTGGCCTTGCTCTTCTGATTTTCGGGATTTTATCCATTTTCGTCATTACTCCCATCCTCACCTATAAATTCGGGAAAAGATGGTATTGCTCCTGGGTATGCGGTTGCGGAGGACTGGCAGAGACCGCAGGGGATCCTTTCCGGCAACTCAGTGACAAGAGACTTTTTGCCTGGAAGGTGGAACGCTGGGTCATTCATAGTGTACTGGTGTTTGTCGTCCTCATGACCACAGCAGTAGTGTATACCTACCTTGGTTATGACCCTGATAAATATTGGTTGACGCAGGGAGTTTTTCTCGGGTTCGTGGGAGTGCTGTTAACTGTGATTTTCGTGGGTACCATGGTATTCAGAAGAAAAGAGCTGGGCCGGGATGCCATACTTGGTGCCATAGGTTACTTCGTCATCATTATGGTGCTGATCCTGCTGCATATTTTCAGTGGAAATGGGAAAATATTCATCTTCGAGGCTGAGACACTAAGAAGCACTTACGGATTTTTAATAGGAGCTGTTTTTTCTGGGGTAATAGGAACAGGATTCTATCCCATCTTCGGAAGCCGGGTATGGTGTCGCTTCGGTTGCCCGATGGCCGCCATCCTGGGATTCCAACAGCGCTTATTCTCCCGATTCAGAATAACCACCAATGGTGGCCAGTGCATAAGCTGCGGCAACTGTTCCACCTATTGTGAAATGGGGATCGATGTTCGGGCATACGCCCAGAAAGGCACCAATATTGTCAGGTCTAGCTGTGTAGGTTGTGGTATTTGCGCCGCGGTATGTCCGCGAGGTGTACTGAAATTGGAAAACGGCCCTTCTGAGGGGCGCATCAATCCGAAAGAAGTGCTTCTAGGCAATGATGTGGATCTTATGGCTCTCGTTAACCAGGTAGAAAACTGATCAGTCACGAATTTCATAAAAAACAGGAGCCTGTTCAAAGGTGTAAGATGAATCGGTTAGCATGGTAACAGTCTTTGTTTTATAGTTCATCAAGACGATGTCAAATTCCGTTTGGTCCTTATCAAATACTTCAATTGCCAGCCATTTTCCGTCGGGCGACCAATCGTGCCAGCCCTCGCTAAACGTGTTCTCAGTGAGTTTCCATTCCCTGCCGTCAGTTGGTGAAACGGCGTACAGGTTATACCGGCCGTCACGTTCTGATTGGTAGCTGATAAACTCACCGCTGGGATGCCACCTTGGCGGTCCAGCACCATAAGAATGCCATTTTTTAAGAGTATCTGTTACAGGAAAATGGGTAAGCTGCCTGATTTTCTCTCCATTTTCATCCATCAGGTAGATCTCGTCATCATATCCGCGTTCAAAGCGTCTTGAACGATGTCCGGCCCTAAATGCGATTTGACTTCCGTCTGGTGAAAATGCAGGATCACTAAACATATCGAAATCAGGTTTTATCCTTTTCAAAAGCTGCCCGGTAGTGTCTATAATGTAAAAGGCCGTGTCCACTGAATGATGAGGTTTTACAATCAATTCAGAACCGTTTTTTCTGCTGTTATGCCAACTATCCGCTAATCGGATATCCGAAATTTTTTTGACAGAACTCCCATCATATTTCATTCTATATAGGAAATAATGACGATGCATGGTATCCTTGTCTGAAATGAAAAAGACCTGATCACCATTAGCATGGTATGTCCATTCCACTCCACTTAAATTGGTCAGGTTTCTTTTCCGTGAACCGTCCAACTCCATGCCATAGACCTCATAATCATCATTTTCACCATTGTAGAGGACATTGTATGCTATTCCATATTCACGGCTTTCTGCAACCTCAGAGTTCTCTTTTTGTTTACATCCTAAAAAGAGGATAATTAAAGACAATATTACCGATCGTTCCATGATAAATGCTTTTCTTAAATATAGAAATAATTGTTAGTTGAGGATCATAAGATCGTCTAATTGGTAGTCCGACATTTTATATTTTTACCTCCTGACAGAACTGATATGATAAAAGTCGTAATTCCGGCATTTAACGAAGAGGATTCAATACCGCATGTGCTGAGGGAAATTCCAGCAGAGGTGGACGAAGTGATAGTGGTAAATAACAATTCTGATGATAGCACGGCTGAAGCGGCAAGAAAAGCTGGTGCAACCGTTCTGGATGAATCTCAAAAGGGCTACGGACATGCTTGCCTGAGGGGATTGGATTATATATCGAAGCAGATACCTAAACCCGAAATCGTGGTTTTTCTCGACGGGGATTATAGTGATTATCCGGAAGATCTTTTATCACTAATCAAGCCGATTATTGAAGGTGACTACGATTTTGTGGTCGGAGCGCGCGTGAAAGAACTCAGAGAGAGCGGGTCTATGACTCCTCAGCAAATATTCGGAAATTGGCTGGCAACCAATCTGATGAGGCTTTTCTTTAACTCCAGGTTTACAGACCTGGGGCCATTCCGGGCTATTAAATATGAGAAACTTGTTGAACTGAAAATGGAGGATAAGACCTATGGCTGGACTGTGGAAATGCAGTTGAAGGCTTTAAAACATAAACTGGAATATCTCGAGGTTCCGGTGCGATATAAAAAGCGAATAGGAGTATCAAAGGTTTCGGGAACTGTAAAAGGTAGTATCTTAGCAGGCATTAAGATTTTAGGTTGGATCTTTAAATACGGCGTCAAAACATGATACTTGAAAGCATTGTTATAGCTGTTTATTCTTTGGCTCTTGTACTGATCTTTATATATGCCCTGGCACAACTCAACCTGCTGATCAATTATTTAAGCTCTCAAAAGGGTAAATCAGCACTTCCCGAACTTGATTTAGGTGATCCCGCCATGGTTCCCAGGGTTACCATACAACTTCCGGTTTACAACGAGCTTTATGTCATGGACAGGCTCCTGGACAATATAGCTGAGATCGATTATCCGCGGGATAAACTCGAAATACAGGTGCTTGATGACTCCACGGATGAATCTCTGAATTCAACTGCCCGAAAAATTGAGGAATTACGCGAATCCGGTTTGGATATCAACCATGTTTTACGATCCAATCGGGCAGGATTCAAAGCCGGAGCCTTAAAAGAAGGATTAAAATTCGCAAAAGGAGAACTTATTGCCATTTTTGACGCCGATTTCCTTCCACAGGCTAATTGGCTTAAGAAGACCATTCCTTATTTCAATGAACCAGAGATTGGTGTTGTTCAAACGCGATGGGCGCATATCAACAGGGAGTATTCATTATTGACGAGGGTACAGGCCTTTGCCCTTGATGCTCATTTTACCCTAGAGCAGGTAGGCAGGAACAGTAAAGGGCATTTTATCAATTTTAATGGAACGGCCGGCATATGGAGAAAGGACTGTATTCTGGATGCCGGTAACTGGGAAGGTGATACACTTACCGAGGACCTGGACCTTAGCTACAGGGCTCAGCTTAAACAATGGAAATTCAAATACCTTGTGGACGTGGAAACACCGGCAGAACTCCCGGTTGTGATAAGTGCAGCTCGTTCGCAGCAGTTCAGATGGAATAAGGGAGGAGCGGAAAATTTCAGGAAGATGTTATGGCGTATCCTCAATAATAAACACATCTCGATCAAGACCAAACTCCATGGCCTGTTGCACCTTTTAAACAGCTCTATGTTTCTATTTATTTTAATTGTGGCCATACTGAGTATCCCGATGTTATACATCAAAAATGAAAATCCTCAGTTAAGGGCCTATTTCATCGCGATGAGTTTTTTCGTGATCAGTACGCTCATCTTTTTTATCTGTTACTGGTTTATGTTTAAAAGGACCTATGGAACAGGCACTAAATCCTTTATGCATTACATCCTTATGTTCATAACCTTCTTCTCTATTGCAATGGGCTTCTCGCTGCATAATTCGATCGCGGTTATAGAGGGGCACATTGGCAGGCGCAGCGAGTTTGTCCGAACCCCGAAATTCAACATCAAATCTATTTCGGACAGCTGGAAAGGAAATATATACCTGAAAAAATCGATATCACCTCATGTGATAATAGAAGGCTTGCTAATGCTTTATTTCGGATTCGGCATGTATAGCGCCTTTGTTGTGGGCGAGCAAGGCGGTGACTTCGGACTATTCCCATTCCATATGATGCTTTTCTTCGGCTTTGGATATGTCTTTTTCAAATCGATCACTTCAAAAGCTTAGGTAAAAATTTAACCATGAAATCAGGACGATCTGGTAATCTCATCTTTTATCTTTTGGTGCTGTTATCGGCCCTGGGTTATTTCTATTTTGCCTATTATCTCGACCGTACCAATTTTTACGAATTGATAGGGTTATATACGGCCTTATTTGCATTTTTTATTCTCCTTTTCTACAGATACTCCGGAAATTCAAAGCACCTGCCGGTTGTCGCCTTACTTTTAAGGATCATTTTTATACTTGCACTACCCAACCTTTCACAGGATTATTACCGATTCATATGGGATGGCCGTATGATTTGGTCTGGTTTAAACCCATATCTTTTTACTCCGGAATCATTCTTACTAAGTGGGGATCTTCCCTTTGACGGGGCCAGGGAACTAATAGACGGCATGGGCGGATTAAGCGCATCCAATCATTCCAACTATCCACCTTTGAATCAGTTGTGTTTTTTAATTGCGACGGGGCTTTCACAAGGCAGCATTCTGGGATCTGTGGTGCTGATGAGGTTGATTATTATAGGGGCGGATATAGGAACTTTCTTTTTTGGAAAAAAACTGCTCGGGGCTGTCAACCTGCCTGAAGACCGGATCTGGTTACTCCTGCTAAATCCATTCATTATAATTGAACTTACAGGAAATCTCCATTTCGAGGGAGTTATGGTATTCTTCCTTGTTTACTCACTTTACCTGCTTCACAAGGGGCGGCTGTATTGGTCCGCTATTGCATTTGCCTGCTCCGTATCGGTCAAGCTAATACCACTCATGTTCCTGCCATTATTCATTCAAAGGCTAAAATTAAAAAGCTTTAAATACTACGGTACGGCTGCAATGTTCCTTATCATAAGTTTTCTCCCCTTCCTTTCTGCCAATTTTCTCGATCATTTCCTGGGCACTATTGGATTATGGTTCCAGAAATTCGAGTTTAACGCCAGTTTGTATTACCTGGCAAGGGAAATAGGTTACGGATTCAGGGGATACAATGAAATCGAGATCATAGGATCTTACATCCCTTATGTAGTTATTGTGGTCATACTTTTCCTGACCTTTTTCAGGGACAACCGATCAACCATCAAACTGATCGCGGGCATGGTGCTGGCACTTTCCATTTACTTTTTCACTTCAACCACGGTACACCCATGGTATATTGCAACCCTCTTAGCCCTGAGCATATTTACCAGATTTAGATTCCCGCTGGCATGGAGCTTTGTAATCATGCTGAGTTACTGGGCGTACAGCCAGCCTGAATTCCAGGAAAACCAGTGGTTGATCTCCCTTGAGTATGGCCTGGTATTCGCATGGCTATTGTTTGAACTGTTCGGAAAAAAAATTTATTTCGACGAGGGCGAAACTCCTTTCAGGCCGGGCTGATTTACATCGATTTCAGCATCTTAATTCCAATTTTATGAATCGATGCGCTGAAGTTGTTCAATTCTGTAGATAACATAGTCGTTTTCATCATCTTCGATGATCTCACTGAAAGCCAGTCTAAAATCCTGGTCTATCAGTTCCTTGTCCTCTTTCAGGTTATAGCGTGTTAAAATTTTGGGATGTACTTGCTCAAATACCATATCCTCACCACTTTCAAATTCAAAATAAAAATATCCCTGTTTGTATTTTTTAAATGTTGCGGTTACCATAGCAATTTATTTTATTCATCAAGGTCGTTATCGTCCTCGTCCTCGAGTTCATCAAACTCAGGATTCTCATCCTGTTCAGAGTCGTGAGTATCCTCCTCATCGTCGGCAAAGTCTTCCATGGCCTGAACCAGTCGCTTCCCGATCTTAACAAGATATACAGTGTCTTCAGTTCTGATCTCTACAGCTTCGATCACTTCATTCTGGGAGTTTCGGAAGGTGATGATATCTGAATCATCATAGCCATCCGGAAATTTATCTACCAGCATTTCAAGGATCTCTTCTGTGAGCTTTTGATAATCAACAATTTTTCTTTGCATGAATTTTGAAGTTATAGGTTTAAGATATGAGCAAATATTAATGGAGCCACTATAGTAGCATCGCTTTCTATAATGTATTTTGGAGTATCTATATCCAGTTTACCCCAGGTAATCTTTTCGTTTGGAACAGCTCCTGAATAGGATCCGTAGCTGGTTGTTGAATCACTGATCTGACAGAAATAACTCCAGAACGGTGTGTCTGTACGCTCCATATCCTGGTAAAGCATAGGGACCACGCAAATGGGGAAATCACCAGCGATTCCACCACCGATTTGGAAAAATCCAATTCCATTTGAGGAGTTCTGAGTGTACCAGTCGGCTAAAAAGGTCATATATTCTATCCCCGATTTCATAGTTTCCGCTTTCAGTTCACCCTTTAATACGTAACTCGCAAATATATTGCCCAAGGTGCTGTCCTCCCATCCAGGCACCACCATCGGAAGGTTTTTCAGGGCCGCGGCATACATCCAGGAATCTTTTATATCTATCTCATAATAGGGCTCCAAAACACCTGAAAGCAACAGTTTATACATGAACTCATGAGGGAAAAAGCGTTCTCCGTTGTTTTCAGCCAACTTCCATATCTTGAATATATGATGCTGAAGTCTTCTGAAAGCTTCTTCTTCAGGGATGCAGGTATCGGTCACACGGTTAAGGCCCTGTTCTAATAATTCCCGCTCCTGTTCAGCGGTCAGGTCACGGTAATTCGGTATGCGTTTGTAATGTTTGTGAGCAACCAGGTTCATGATATCCTCCTCGAGATTGGCCCCTGTGCATGATATGATATGAACTCTGTCCTGCCTTATCATTTCAGAGAAGATTCGACCCAATTCAGCAGTGCTCATTGCACCAGCCAGGGAAACCAGCATTTTGGATCCCTTCTTTAATTGTTCTGAATAGGACACCGATGCGTCAACTATCGTTGCCGCGTTGAAATGAAGGAAATACTTATGCAGGAAGTCGGTGATTGGTCCTTTGGTTTTCATTCCTTGCCTTAAAACATTATTTTGATTCGAAATACATGCATGATATTATCCTCTTTCCTCCTCCTTAAATTTATAACTTAACATTTTATAATACAATTTGGCCGCAATAAAATCTGAGGACCTGTCATTTTCATTCGGACAAAGTTCCACTATATCAAATCCGACCACATTCTTTTGATTAAAAATCTCCCTGAGAAAATCGAGGGTTTCATACCAGAGAAGTCCGCCCGGCTCAGGTGTCCCTGTTGATGGCAAGACAGATGGATCAAAGGCATCGAGATCGAGGGTAATATAGACATTGTGAGTCATCATGTCAACCGCGTCCTCTATCCAGGAATCATAATCGGTTAATTCGTGAGCGAAGAAAACCTTTTCGCGGTTCATATAGCGAGTTTCCGATTTATCCATGGAACGGATACCAACCTGGATAAGATTGGTTTCCTCATTCGCCTCGAAGACCGCACATGCGTGATTATATTTTGTGCCTTCGTAGGAGGGTCGTAAATCGGCATGGGCATCGATCTGAACTACTGTCAGGTTATCAAAAGTCTCATTGAATGCCCTGATCGACCCTATGGAAATGGAGTGCTCTCCACCAAAAAGGGTAACAAATTTATTTTTCTTGAGATAGCTTTTTACCCGATCATATACCGCATTTACCATGATCTCAGGACTTTTTAGCTCGTCTATGGGCTCATCAAGAAAGATACCATTTCTGTATACCTCAGTACCGGTTTCAATATCATATAATTCCATGTTTTCAGCGGCTGAGAGAAAGGCCTCGGGGCCTTTGTCGGCACCCTTAACCCAGGTGCTTGTTCCATCATAAGGAACCGGGACAAGGACTATTTTTGATCTTTCCAGCCTCGAAAATTCCATAGGAATACCTGCGAAAGTCTTTTTCATGATTTGGTTTGAATCGGTGATTGATTGGTTCTCAGGTGTTCGCTTGAAGATTCAGGTCCAGTTTCATTCTGTTCATCTCCATAGCCAAGGATTTCCATAAAATCTTCGCTTCTTTGCTGCTCGCGGAACAAACGCGTAACGATCTCGCCCTTCTCATTCCGATCTATAAGAATATGCCTGGGTGCGGGGATAAGGCAATGTTGCAATCCGCCATATCCACCAATACTCTCCTGGTAAGCACCTGTATTGAAGAAACCGAGATAAAGAGGTTTTTCCGGGTCATAAACAGGAAGATATACCGCATTCACATGTTCTTCGTTATTATAAAAATCATCGCTGTCGCAGGTAAGTCCGCCCAATAAAACACGTTCGTATTCATCATTCCATCTGTTGACAGGTAAAAGGATAAATCTTTTATTGATTGCCCAAACATCAGGCATGGTGGTAATGAAGGATGAATTGATCATATTCCATTTCTCCCTGTCATTCTGCTGCTTTTGGTGCAGCACCTCATAAATATTACCTCCGCTCTCACCAACAGTGAAACTTCCGAATTCGGTAAAAATATTAGGCTCTAACACATCGGCTTCAAGACAGGTCATCTTTATCTGGTTAACGATCTCCTGAACCATGTAGGAATAGTTAAATTCAAATGCCAGCGAATTTTTTATCGGGAATCCGCCGCCTATATTCAGGCTGTCCAGGGAGGGACAGATCTTCTTTAACTCCACATAAACTGAAAGACACTTATTCAGTTCATTCCAATAATAGGCGTTATCTTTAATCCCGGTGTTGATAAAGAAATGGAGCATTTTCAGATTCACCTGCCTGTTGCCTTCAATCTGCTCCTTGTACCAGGGGATGATGTCCTTATAACCAATGCCAAGTCTGGAGGTATAGAATTCAAACTTGGGTTCCTCCTCTGAAGCGATTCTTATTCCGATGTTAAAGGGCTTTTCTATCTCTTTCTGCAACAATGCCAGTTCATCGTAGTTATCGATAATGGGAATACAGTTGTCATGCCCCGCATTGATAAGCTCAGCAATGTTGGTGATATACTGGGCACGCTTAAAACCATTGCACAAAACAAAAGCCTGATCACTGATCCTGCCTGACTTTCTCAGATGATTAACTATATCCAGATCAAAGGCCGAAGAGGTTTCGATATGGATATCGTTTTTCATCGCTTCATCAAGAACATGTCTGAAATGAGAACTCTTGGTGCAATATGAATAAAAGTATTTCCCTTTGTAATCCAGGATATTGAAAGCCGATTCGAACCATTGTTTTGACCGGTTAATATTCTCTGAAATCTTCGGTAAATATGTAAACTTCAATGGAGTTCCGTACTCATGAACTAATTGCATAAGATCTATTCCATGGAACTGAAGATCGGAACCCCTTAGACTGAATTCTTCCTGAGGAAAATAAAAAGTCTGATCAATAAGATCGATGTATTTGGTATTCATTGTAAAAAAGTCAAAAAATTAAATAGAGTAAAAAACGCCTTATGCGGCTGGCTTCACACTTACAATGAAATCAAATTTGGTATTGATCCCTCCAATCGGGATAATAAAGGGTAGGTATGCCGGAATGTATTTCCGCGGAAGCTAGCTTTAAATACCGGTCACCCCTGCTTAAGGCTGTTTTTGAAAATGACTTCCTGATGTTCAAAAACCCGGACGTAAAAACACGTAACATGATGTTCAGCTATAAAGCCTGTATGCGACTTTACTAATGCGAAATAAATAAAAAAAACAATTCGCAAGGCTTTTTGCAGGTAAAAATTACAGCATCATCAACTGGCTGATTTCCTGATTATTGAGATGTTTCCAATGCCCTCTCGGCAAATCCTTTTTCGTTAAAGGGCCTATCATCACGCAATCCAGACGGATGATCTCGTATCCCAGATGTTCGAAAATCGTTCTTAAAACAGAGTTTCCAAGGTTTTTGATTTTAATCCCCACTTCAGACTTCGGTGCGCGATCTATATAACTGATCTCCTCTACCGTATGAAGTTCATTTTTTACCTTGATGCCATTTCTGATGGCCAGAAGATCTTCCGATCTAAGGTTTTTATTCAATTCAAGATGAAAGAGCCTGGCAACACCGGATGAAGTTTTAAACTTTTTAACCAGGTCGTCATCATTTGTAAACAGAAGAAGGCCTGTTGCGCTCCTGCCAAGCCGGCCAATGGGTTTTATCTGCGCTGAAGTAGCATTGGAAACCAGGTCCATCACGGTCCTGCCTTTAGATTCACTTGTGGTCGTGGCGAACCCCTTTGGTTTGTTGAGCAGGACATAGGTCTTTTTCTCTGGGCGAATTTTAGCACCATCAAAACGGACCTCATCCCCGGGTTTAACCTTGTAGCCCATTTCCGTGATTACCTTCCCGTTCACAGAAACGCTTCCAACGCTGATATGCATATCTGCCTCACGTCTTGAGCATATACCCGAGTTGGCGATATACTTGTTTAACCGGATGTTGCCATCATCTGGTTTCTTGTTCTGCCCGGATTTTTGATTTGGCGGATTCTTATGGTGAGGTTTCCCTGTTTTTGACTTAGTTCTGCCTCGTTTGTAAGGCTCTCGTTTCGACATGCTTTCAAATTTCCGCAAAGGTATGTAATTGGACCTTAATCCCGATCGAAATCAAGGGTTGATTGTCTTTCCCTGTTTAAAATAATTCTGGTCACGTCCGGCCTCGAATAATGCCCGACCACATCGAAGTTTTGTCGTTCCTGAAGTACCTTATTAAAATTTATGGTATGCGTTATCAGTTCCTCATCTCCGGTTTTCGGTTCCACTATCCATTCTCCATCGGGGCCTGCAATGCAGCTACCTCCATTTGCCAGCAATT
>JBFKFP010000084.1:0-11906 GCA_041618535.1 Flavobacteriaceae bacterium | reverse complement strand
CATGCTGAGTTCAATGACCCCCACCATAATAGAAAAAGACGACCAGCTTTACATGGTAGTTGGAACGCCCGGCGGATCCACTATAATTACCAGCGTATTGCAAACCATCCTGAATGTCCATGAGTTTAAAATGGGCATGCAGGAGGCCGTTGACGCACCTCGGTTTCATCATCAGTGGTTACCAGACCTGATCATGTTTGAACCCGGCAAATTCCCGGATGACCTGAAAGAACAACTTAAAGGGAAAGGCTATGGTATTCTTGAACGGGAGAACATTATTACCGCCAAGGTGAACGGGATCCTTGTTTTAGCAGACGGAAATATGGAGGGAGGCGCCGATCATCGCGGTGATGATACTGCCGTAGGATTTTAGACCCTGGCCATGTTCATCGAGGACTTAAAAAGGGCTTTTGAAGCGCATGCCGATAAGCAAAACGCCTTTCATATGAAGGCGTATATGCGCAATAAATTTGAGTTCTACGGAATAAAGGCAGGATTGCGACGGGAGCTTTTCCGCAAAGCGATAGCGAATAATAAACAGGAGGTTCAAACCGATTGTCGAATACTTGTCCGCGACATATATGAAAGTCCTTACCGTGAAATGCATTTATGCGCCATGGAGCTGTTTTTCAGAATTCACAGAAGATCATTTTCGCCCGAGGACATCGAACTCATCACCTACCTGATCAGGACCCATTCATGGTGGGACACCGTAGACTATATCGCCAAAAACCTGCTAGGACAGTACCTTAAAATCTATCCTGAAAAAAAGGGAGAAGTGATCGAAGCTTATGCCAGCTCCGATGATCTTTGGTTAAACCGCAGTGCTATCTTATTTCAACTGGGATATAAGAATAATACCGATGCTGACCTTCTTTTCAGCCTATGTGAGCGATTTTCCGGATCAGGTGAATTCTTTATTCAAAAGGCCATTGGATGGTCGCTGCGAGAATATGGTAAAAATGCACCCGACGCCGTATTAAATTTCGTAAATTCACACTCATTGAAACCGCTTAGCCGAAGAGAAGCGATCAGAAATCTGTAGTATGCTTTTAAAGAGATTTTTGACATGGGCGCTAAAAATTGCCGCCATTGGTCTGTTACTGTCGTTGTTGTATTTCGGATATCTGTATATCCGCTATAACGAAGATATACCCTCTGGAATTGCCGGTGCAAAAGCCGATGCCCTGGCGACAAAAATGCTGGAATCTCTTAATCATGAAGCCTTCAAACAAACCAATTACCTTGAATGGACTTCCAGCAGCAGGAGACATTATAAATGGTATAAGGGGTCAGGTTACTGCGAGGTTAAATGGAAGGACTTTAAGGTGTCTCTTTCTCTTGTTTCCGGAAAAAAAAGTAAGGCCTACATACACAATTTCGAGGTCATCAATGAACAAGCCGAAGAATTGATCAGCAAGGCAGAGAGGCTTTTTAATAATGATTCTTTTTGGCTGGTTGCCCCCTACAAGGTTTTTGATGAGGGGGTTATCCGGAAAGAGGTCATACTCGACGATGGCAGTTCTGCTTTATTGGTGACCTTTACTCAGGGAGGAACTACCCCGGGTGATTCCTATCTCTGGAAGCTGCAGGAATCAGGCAGACCCGAATCCTTCAAAATGTACGTTTCCGTGATTCCTATTAAAGGCCTGGAGGCTTCATGGGATAGCTGGATCGAAACCAGCAGCGGTGCATGGTTACCTGATGAGCATAAACTTTTATTCCTCACCCTGGACATGGGGAATGTAAAAGGAACATTTTAAGCCTCTATATCTTATTTAGGCTGTTGATAATTGCGTTGAATTTTATTCTGTAAGCGATTAATCATCCCTTCCTTTTTAGATTCAAATCCCGTACCTTTGCAACTTTGCTGAAGAATGACCAATTTCGAAGAAAATATTGAGGTAAGAGGGGCACGTGTCCACAATCTGAAAAATATCGATGTTACTATCCCAAGAGAAAAACTTGTGGTAATAACCGGGTTGTCTGGCAGTGGGAAATCGTCCCTGGCTTTCGATACCATTTATGCCGAAGGTCAGAGGCGTTATATCGAAACCTTCTCGGCCTACGCCCGCCAGTTTTTAGGAGGCCTTGAGCGCCCTGATGTTGATAAAATAGACGGCCTGTCGCCCGTAATCGCTATCGAACAGAAAACGACCAGCAAATCACCCAGGTCAACCGTCGGAACAATTACGGAGATCTATGATTTTCTTCGTCTTCTCTATGCCAGGGCAAGTGATGCCTTCAGTTTCAATACCGGAGAGAAAATGGTCAGTTACAACGATGAACAGATCAGGGAACTCATCATTAAGAGTTTTAAAGACAAACGGATCAATATCCTCTCGCCCGTGATACGATCAAGGAAGGGGCACTACAGGGAATTGTTTGAGCAGATCGGAAGACAGGGTTTTGTTAAGGTCAGAACCGATGGCGAGATCCGTGACCTTGAACCCGGCATGAAATTGGATCGTTACAAGACCCATGACATAGAGATCGTGATAGACCGGCTTAAGGTTGATGAGAACTGCGATAAAGATAGCAGGCTTACCGAAAGCATAAATACAGCCATGTACCATGGTGACGATGTGCTGTTAGTTATCGAACAGGAGAGCGGTGATCTTCGCTATTTCAGTAGAAACCTGATGTGTCCCAGCAGCGGGATCTCCTATCCCAATCCTGAACCGAATAACTTTTCGTTTAACTCTCCCAAAGGAGCCTGCCCGCAATGCAACGGGATAGGGAGTCTTTATAAGGTGAACTTAAACAAGATCATCCCTGATGATTCGATCTCTATACGAAACGGAGGTCTTGCCCCTCAGGGGCCGCAGAAAAATACCTGGATCTTCAAGCAGCTAGAAACCATCGCACAGCGGTTTGAATTTGATCTAGGGGATCCCATAAAATCCATCCCACAGGAGGGCCTGGATATGATCCTCTATGGTGGAAATGAGAAATTTTCAGTTGCCAGTAAAACCCTTGGAGTAACCAGGAATTACAGTATCGATTTTGAGGGGATCGCGAACTTCATCGAAAACCAATACAAAACAGCAGATTCAACTTCTATCAGGCGCTGGGCAAGGAACTATATGGATAAGGTGAAATGCGGTCTCTGCGAAGGAAGCAGGCTGAGAAAAGAGTCGCTTTTCTTTAAAATCCAGGATAAGAGTATCGCCGACCTGGCTCATATGGATATTGTTGACCTGGCGGAATGGTTCAGGGAACTTCCCGGGAAACTTTCGGAAAAGCAATCTGCGATTGGTTCCGAGATCATCAAGGAGATCAATTCCAGGCTGAAATTCCTGCTGGATGTCGGCCTTGATTACCTGACCCTGGATCGCAGCTCGAAATCGCTTTCCGGTGGCGAGGCACAAAGAATACGATTGGCTACCCAGATCGGTTCACAACTTGTGGGTGTGCTTTATATTCTTGATGAACCCAGTATAGGCCTTCACCAGCGTGATAACCGGAAATTGATAAATTCACTGGAATCTCTCAGAGATATAGGAAACTCAGTGATCGTTGTAGAGCATGATAAGGATATGATAGAGCATGCCGATCATATCATCGACATCGGGCCGGAAGCCGGTATTCACGGCGGTGAGATCATTTCAGAAGGTAATCCGGAAGAGGTGATGAAGCACCATACCCTCACAGCCGACTACCTTAACGGTACCAAGACCATAAAAGTTCCGAAGAAAAGACGGCCAGGAAATGGAAAATCAATCACTCTTCACGGCTGCACGGGGAACAACCTTAAAAATGTGACCGTAACTTTTCCACTTGGAAAGATGATAGGCGTTACAGGGGTTTCAGGAAGTGGAAAGTCTACACTTGTGAATGAAACCTTATATCCGATACTCAATAATTATTATTTCAACGGGGTCATGACCCCTATGCCTTATGAAAGAATCGAGGGACTGAAGCATATCGATAAGGTTATCGACATTAACCAATCCCCCATAGGCCGGACACCAAGGAGCAATCCAGCCACATATACGGGGGTATTCAGTGAGATAAGGAGCCTTTTCTCAAAGATCCCGGAAGCCATGATTAGGGGTTATAAGCCTGGTAGGTTCAGTTTTAATGTTGCCGGAGGACGCTGCGAGACATGTAAAGGTGGCGGATTAAAGGTGATCGAGATGAATTTTCTCCCGGATGTTTATGTCGAATGTGAATCTTGCCAGGGCAAACGCTTCAACCGGGAAACCCTCGAAATTCGATATAAGGGTAAATCCATCAGTGACGTGCTCAACATGACCATAGAGGAAAGTGTGAATTTCTTTGAACACATTCCAAAAATTCACCGGAAACTTAAAACCATTAAAGATGTCGGATTGGGTTATATAACGCTCGGACAACAGAGTACTACCCTGTCGGGAGGAGAGGCCCAACGTGTTAAACTCGCCACCGAATTGTCAAAAAAAGATACCGGAAATACTTTCTACATACTTGACGAACCGACCACGGGACTTCATTTTGAGGATATACGCGTCCTGATGATCGTTCTTAACCGGCTGGTTGATAAAGGCAACACGGTTTTAATCATTGAACACAATATGGATGTGATTAAAATGGTTGATCATATAATAGATATCGGTGCTGAAGGTGGAAAAGGCGGTGGACAGATCATCGTAGAAGGTTCACCCGAAGACATCATAAAACATAAGACGAGTCATACAGCCCGGTTTCTGAAAAATGAATTAATTTAGATAAATTTTAGATTGACATGCGAAGAGACCTTCACCCCAAAGCCTGGAATGAGATCAAGACCAACGATTCCTGGGCAATATTCAAGATTATGGGCGAGTTTGTCGAGGGATTTGAAAAGATGAGCCTCATCGGACCCTGTGTTTCTATTTTTGGATCGGCAAGGACCAAACCGAATGATAAGTATTACCAATTGGCATCGGAGATAGCACAAAGCATAGTGGAAGCCGGTTATGGTGTTATCACGGGAGGTGGCCCCGGAATCATGGAGGCAGGGAATAAAGGAGCACATTTGGCATCAGGCACATCGGTTGGTTTGAATATCGATCTTCCGTTTGAACAACACGACAATCCTTATATTGACTCTGATAAAAACCTGGACTTCGATTACTTCTTTGTCCGCAAGGTGATGTTCGTGAAATACTCCCAGGGCTTTGTGATCATGCCCGGCGGTTTCGGAACATTGGACGAATTGTTCGAGGCAATCACCCTGATCCAAACCCATAAAATTGAAAAGTTCCCGATTGTCATGGTCGGCACTGAATTCTGGGCGGGGCTGATTGACTGGATCAAATCAACCCTGCTTAAAAAATTTGGAAATATAAGCGCAACCGATCTGGATCTGATACATCTTGTGGATACAAAAGAGGAAGTTATCGAGATCTTAAATGCTTTCTACGATAAATACGACCTTAGTCCGAACTTCTAATATCAAGAGTAAAGCAATGGAATTGACATACCTTTATGCGATCTTTTTGTCATGGCTGGTAGTTGTTTCAGTTTCGTCCCGAAAAGGTCTCAAGGAGCGTTTTTGCAATTCGCTCAATTTTCCACATCAGGACCCTTCAGATCGAGTAGATCAGTACTGGCAGCAGTTGCCGGAATTGTCCCATAATAACATAGTTGAGACCAAAATAGAATCGGATGTATCCGTCTGGTCATCAGGAATTTATTATATTGTACTGCCTGAATTTTTGTCAGAGCCCCTAAAATTTATCAATAGTTAGTTGCGATTTAACCTGCTTAAAATATCGATCTTCCTTCTCAGCCTCAGTTCTTTGGCTCAAAATAAGATAGACGTTTATGCAGCTTTCGATGTCGAGAATCGGAATGTATTGATCAAGCAGTCTATCGAATACAGGAATGATGGTCCCGATAGTATCAAAAACATCTACCTGAACGACTGGTTAAATAGTTATTCCACCAAGACCACACCTCTGGCACGGAGATTTGCCGAGGAGTTTAGTTCAAGATTTCATTTTGCAAGTAGTGAAGAAAGGGGTTATACGGCCATCTCCAGGATAGTGGATGACAAAGAAAATGAACTGGAGTACTCCAGGCTTCAAAAGAATCCTGATGTAGTTGAAATAGAACTTAAGGAAGCTGTAGGCCCCGGCGATTCATACAAAATCCAGTTATTATACAACCTCCGCCTGCCCAGTGACAAATTCACAGATTATGGTGTTTCTGCCTTTAAGGAAGTACACTTGAAATACTGGTATTTGCTCCCGGCGATTTACGATGGCAAGTGGCATTATTTCAGCAACAAGGATTTAGACGACATGTACATCCCGCCGTCGCGCCTGACTTTACAGGTGAGTATTCCGAACAACTATGTGGCCGTAACCGAACTGGATGAGGTAACCGCCACCCAATTCGACAATAACAGGATAATAGTCTACACCGGAGAAAACCGCGTTGATACCAGGTTATTCCTGAAGCGAGTTCCGAGTATGAAAACCATTCAAACGGAAGACTTTACGGTGATTTCGGATATTGATGAAAAGGGGTTGACATCAACAGACAAGGCGGTTATAACCGATAAGATAACGCGATTCGTAACTGAATTCATTGGTGCTTATCCCCACAAAAAATTGCTGGTTACCAACATCGATGCAAAACGTGACCCGATATACGGACTTAACCAGCTGCCTGATTTTATCCGGCCATTTCCCGAGCATTTCCAATTCGAATTAACCCTGTTGAAAAATGTCCTCGGTAACTACCTGAATAATACACTGATCATCAATCCGCGTAAAGATCAGTGGGTGAAGGACGGGATCCAGATCTATCTCCTGATGAAGTATATTGAGGTACATTATCCCGATATGAAGCTCCTGGGTTCACTGGCCGATGTCTGGGGAATCCGGTCTTTTCATGCTGCCGATCTCAATTTCAATGAACAGTATGGTCTTACTTACATGCATATGGCCCGTACAAACAGGGATCAGCCACTTTCAAAATCGAAGGACTCGCTTGTCAAGTTTAATCAGAACCTCGCCAATAAATACAAAGCAGGGGTCGGATTAAAATACCTTGATGATTTTATCAACAACGGAGTGCTGGAGCCTGCACTTAGAAACTTTGTGCAGGACAAAATGTTCGAATTGATCCGGTCTTCAGACTATGAGGCCTATCTGAAAAACAGTACAGATAAAGATATCGACTGGTTTTTCAAGGACTTTGTGAATACGAGCAAGAAAATTGATTTTAAGATCAGAAAGGTTAAACAGCAAGGCGATTCTGTAACCCTTACCATCGTAAATAAAAGAGACTCGAATGTTCCGGTCTCCCTTTTTACGATGCAGGACGACTCCATTCTTACAAAAACCTGGATATCAGGAATAAAGGATAAAAAAACGCTCACCATTCCCAAGGGAGATGCGAATAAACTTGTACTGAACTACGATAATACCATTCCAGAATATAACCTCAGGGATAACTGGAAATCATTGAAAGGGCTATTCTTTAACAGTAAACCCTTTCAATTCAGAATATTCAAGGACTTCGAGGATCCCCATTACAACCAGGTGTTCCTTATGCCTATGGTGGAATTCAGGAATATTTATGACGGTCTCACCCTTGGCGGGAAAATTTACAACAAAACAGTACTCAGAAGGCCATTTAATTACAGGTTCACCCCTCAGTATGGCACACGGTCGAAATCATTGACCGGTTCAGCAACCTTGCTCTACTACCAGGACCTGGAAAATACCAACCTTTTCCGGATTACATATGGCCTTTCGGCCAGCTATCGCTCTTATGCCCAGGATTTATTCTTCCGACGGTTCGGGCCAAGTTTGGCATTTACCTTCAGGAACAAAAAGGATTTGAGATCGAACAAGTTCCAGTTTCTCAACTTTCGTTACCTGGATATAAAAAGAGATGAAGACGTAAATAATATAAGCGATATCGATGATCCGAATTATGCGATATTCAATGCACAATTCATCCACTCCAACGATAACCTGATAAACTTCAATCGATGGTTCGCCGATTTCCAGCTTTCAAAAACCTTCGGTAAAATCGCCTTCAATTATGAATACCGAAAGCTATTCAGAAGCAATCGCCGGCTCAACCTGAGATTTTTTGCGGGAACATTCCTGTACAACAATAATCCGGTTGATTCTGATTATTTCAGTTTCGCCCTCGACAGGCCAACAGACTATCTCTTCGATTATGATTACCTCGGAAGATCGGAGGCCTCAGGGATATTCAGCCAGCAGATCATCATTGCTGAAGGGGGTTTCAAATCGAAATTGGACGTGCCTTTCGCTAACAGGTGGATGGCCACTACCAATTTCAGCACTACTATCTGGCGGTATATAGAGGCCTATGGTGATCTCGGTTTTGTCAAAAACAGGGGTGTTAATCCCAAATTCGTTTATGATTCGGGAATCAGGATAAATCTTGTGGCCGACTATTTCGAAATCTATTTCCCCGTTTATTCTAACCTCGGATGGGAGATCTCCCAGGAAAACTACGACCAGAAGATCCGGTTTCTTTTCACGGTTGATCCTAAGACCCTGTTAGGCCTTTTCAGGAGAAGGTGGTATTGATAGCTACTGGTAATTATTGTGATATTCTTAGTAAAAACCTGATTTAATTAAATTATTTTAATTTTTGTTAATAAATTGGGTTTTTTGTTAAGTATATTGTAGTTTATTAACATCTGTCATCATTGTAAAAACCAATTCATTTGGCTAAATTTGCAAAACAACCGCGTTCGTCTTATGCAGACAAATCCCGACATCAAATCAAACATTTCATTTGAAGAATTCAAGGCTGAGGTTTTGAATGATTACACCATAGCGATTACCAGCAGGGAATGCAGCCTGCTTGGCCGGCGCGAGGTTTTGACCGGGAAAGCAAAATTCGGGATCTTTGGGGATGGAAAAGAAATACCTCAAATAGCCTGGGCCAAGGCGGTAAAAAAAGGAGATTTCAGATCGGGTTATTACAGGGATCAAACCTTTATGATGGCAATTGGAAAACTGTCTGTTGAACAGTTTTTCGCCGGACTTTATGCACATACAGATATCGAGGCCGACCCTATGAGTGCGGGAAGGCAAATGGGCGGACATTTTATGACCCACAGCCTGGATAAGGAGTTCAATTGGAAGGATTTGACAAAACAGGTCAATTCAAGTTCAGATGTATCGCCAACTGCCGCTCAAATGCCACGGCTTCTTGGCCTGGCCCAGGCATCTCAGTTGTACAGGAAACTGGAGGATCTAGATTCCACTAATTTTTCTGAAAAGGGTGCTGAGGTAGCCTGGGGAACAATAGGAAATGCCAGTACGAGCGAAGGACTTTTCTGGGAAACGGTGAATGCTGCTGGTGTTATGCAGGTGCCCATGGTTATCAGTATATGGGATGATGAATATGGAATTTCAGTTCCGGCAAAATATCAGACCACTAAAGAGAATATCTCGGAGATTCTCAAAGGTTTCCAGAAGGAGGAAGATACAAATGGATTCGAAATCCTGAAGGTGAAAGGATGGGATTATCCCGCCCTTATCGAAGTTTACCAGAAAGCAGGGCGAATTGCCCGGGAATCTCATGTTCCCGTCATCATCCATGTTGAAGAGGTTACACAACCACAGGGACATTCCACCTCTGGATCTCACGAACGCTACAAGACTAAGGAACGACTGGAATGGGAAACCGATCACGACTGTATCCTAAAAATGAGGCGATGGATGATCGAGAATGATATGGCCTCAGACGACGAATTGCTCAATCTCGAGAGGCAGATAAAGAAAAAGGTCAGGGAAGCCAAGCAGAAGGAATGGAAAGCCTTTATTGACCCAAATATCAGGGATAAAGCGATTGTTCTCAAACTCGCAGGGGAACTCGCCTCATCGAGTGCAAATACGGTTTTTATCAATAAACTGATCAAGGAATTAAAAGAGATTGATGAACCGATAAAAAGAGATGTGATCAGCATCGCCAGAAAACTGCTCCGCCTTGTAGTAAATGAGGATTCTGAGCCTAAAACCAAATTGCAGCACTGGATCAATAGTTATTTTGAACAAATCCAGCCGAAATACAGTTCATTGTTATACTCCGAATCGAAACTGAATCCGATCAATATATCCGAAGTGCTTCCAACCTATGAGGAGGATGCTGAATTGGTTGACGGGCGGATCGTGATCCGGGATAATTTTGACGTCCTGTTTAGCACGTATCCTGATGCATTGATCTTTGGAGAAGATTCCGGTAAGATCGGGGATGTGAATCAGGGCCTTGAAGGACTTCAGAAAAAATATGGTGAATTGCGAGTTGCCGATACCGGAATAAGGGAAGCCACCATAATAGGACAGGGCATCGGGCTGTCCATGAGGGGTTTCAGACCAATCGCTGAGATCCAGTACCTGGATTACCTGATGTACGCCCTCCAGATAATTAGCGATGACCTTGCCACGCTGCATTACAGGAGTTATGGGAAACAGAAAGCCCCGATGATCATAAGAACACGAGGGCACAGACTTGAAGGGATCTGGCATTCGGGATCGCAACTGGGTGGTATATTGAATCTTATCAGGGGCGTATTCGTCCTGGTTCCCAGGGATATGACAAAAGCAGCCGGATTCTACAATACCTTAATGCTGGGCGATCAGCCGGCACTTATAGTGGAATGCCTGAATGGCTACCGATTAAAAGAAAAGTTACCGTCTAATCTTGGTGAGTTCAGGACCCCTGTAGGTAAAATTGAAACACTAAAAATCGGCTCCGATATCACTTTGGTTTCCTACGGGTCTACACTGCGCCTGGTGAGCCAGGCAGCGCAGGAATTGTTATCGGTTGGAATAAATGCCGAGGTCATAGACGTACAGTCACTGATTCCATTCGATCTGGATCATGGAATCCTCGAAAGCGTCAAGAAGACAAACAGGCTAATGATCATCGATGAGGACGTTCCCGGCGGAGCGTCAGCATATATCCTGCATAAAATACTTGAGGAACAGAATGCCTACCAATACCTCGACAGCAAACCGTTAACCCTGGCTGCAAAAACTCACCGACCAGCTTATGGAAGTGATGGTGACTACTTCAGTAAACCATCAGCAGAAGATATTTTTGAAACTGTTTACGATCTGATGCGCGAATCAAACCCTGAAAAGTATCCCAGGCTTCGATAGAAATCATTAAATTGGTTTCCAAACCGATAAAGTGTTTCTCAACTTTCCGAGTTTCAATCTCTACAGCACCCCGCTGCTTATCCTGGTACTCCAGGGTCTGATCCTTATACTATTGCTGTTGAATCGTTATTTCAGGAAAAGTAATCCTTCCGACCTGATCTTGGCGCTTCTCCTGCTGCTGGTTTGCTACGAACAGATATGCTACACGGTTGGTTTTATGGGGTGGTATGACGCCTTCCGCAATACGAAGATTAACTACTTCCTCATTCCCATGTCATTAGGAATAGCGCCTCTTATCTACTTCTATGTAAAATCATTGACCGCCTCGAATTTCCGATGGAGGAAAAGGGATATTTGGCATTTTGCACCTGTTCTGCTCCTGATCGCATTCAGGTTGATTATTTTTCTCATCGATGGGTCCCAACCCGGTTTTGAGAATGTTCAGAATGGCGAACTAAAGATTTATGTTGACGAGGCTTTTGTTCAACCTCTGCATACTTTTATTTCCTTTGCCCAAATGTTGCTTTACCTGGCCTACACTATACAGATATTTTATTATTACCGAAAAAAGATACCTGAGTTTTTCTCGAATACTTTCAAACTCGAATTAAACTGGATCAGAAATTTCCTGATAGTCTTCACCGTACTCTTTTTATATTCATCTTTTCAGGATATCATTGGCTCAATGATCCTGAATCTCAGTTATTCCCAAAGATGGTGGCTTAACCTATTCATGGCATTCATCGTAATTTATGTGGGTCTGAACGGCTATTT
>JBFKFP010000083.1:0-11947 GCA_041618535.1 Flavobacteriaceae bacterium | reverse complement strand
CCACAGCTATCAGTAGCCGTAAAAGTTACGGTCGCATCACCGGTTTCCATACATCCATCAGAGAGTTTCACGAAGTCATTAGACCATGTTACATCACCACAGCTATCTGACGCTGCCGCTCCTCCGTTTGATGCCAACCATGCATCAAGATCGGCCTGGTTGCCTGATCCGTCACATTCAACCGTTAAGTCAGAAGCCTGAGTATCAATTGTTGGCCCCGTTGTATCTTCAATTGTAAAGACCGCAGTAGTCTTAGATTCATTTCCACAGTCATCCGTTGCTGTAAAGCTTACCGTGGCAGAACCGGTAGCACCGCAATCGTCTGTTAGTACAGTATAGTCGTTAGACCAGCTTACCGAACCGCAATCATCGGTAGCCTGGGCTCCGCCGTTGTTGGCCAGCCAGGCATTAAGCTCATCCAAATTACCGGCACCATCGCATTCTACTGTTAGGTTAGAAGCCTGAATATCTATATTCGGGCCAGTTGTATCTTCCACTGTCACAACCTGGACAGCGTTTATTGTGCGCCCGCACTCATCAGTAAAGGTATAATTAACATTAAATGAGCCACAGCTTCCTTCAAAGCCCTCAGCTTCACCTTGCACCTCACCGCTTATTTCGCAGGCTCCTCCTTGTATACCGTTGCTGTAGTTCAGGAATCCGGGAACAAAATTGGCTACCTCCTTACAATCTATCGTAATTGGTCCTGGCTGATCGAATTGAGCCTCAGGAGCAGGGTCAACATAAATATTAATAGAGTGTTCTGTTGAATTACCGCAATCATCCGTGGCTGTCCATGAGCGAACAACGACACCACCTTCACAGGCTGGGCCCAGTCCGGAGGAATCGTCAAAGCCATTGGCCTTGTTTTTGCCATCGGTACAATTATCGGTAAAGTTTATGGAGTCAA
Organism: Flavobacteriaceae bacterium; assembly: GCA_041618535.1. Classification (GTDB taxonomy): domain Bacteria; phylum Bacteroidota; class Bacteroidia; order Flavobacteriales; family Flavobacteriaceae; genus SHLJ01. Next base: position 11,037 of record JBFKFP010000083.1, on the reverse strand, counting down.
TTGGAGGAATTTCATCAATACATGAGACTGTGATATCCTCAGGATAGAATTCAAGTTCCGGGGCTTCGGTGTCCCCTCCTGAATAAGACAGGACGATCGGTTCTGCAGCGTTTCCGCAGTCATCCTGGATAGTATATGTAATTTCACCTTTCCATCCGCAGTCATCGCCTTTAAAGAAAGGAGTTTTTGTTACGTTTACGTTTCCGCAGTTATCTACGAACAGGGCAGCGATCTCCGCTTCGGTCGGACCAAGTGGTCGATCGGCATAACAGAGATTTAGTCCGGACTCCCCGTTGGGAATTTCCGCTGTTTTATCCAATTCGGGAGGTGAATTGTCTCCACCACTGTAACTTATTTCAACTGATGTTGAATTGCCGCATGAGTCTGAAATCTCATACAGATAAGTTACGCTCCACTGGCAATCATTTCCTTCAGGAGTCCCCGATTTCACTACCGTTATCTCTCCGCAGTTATCCGTAAAAAGCAATGCCATATCAGCCTCAGAAAGACCAGCAGGTATCTCATTGTAACAGAGCTTCATACCCTCTGCGCCTCCAGGAAGATCTCCGGTAAGCTCGGGTGGTGAAATATCTCCGCCCATGTAATCTAATTTCAACGGGATTAGATCCTGATCATTACACTTTACAACATAAGTGTAGATCACTGTCCAACTACAGTCATCGCCATAGATTTCAGTGACAAGCGCAACTGTGATCTCCCCGTCGGGACATTGGCTTGTATAAAGGTTAGCAACCTCCTCTTCCGTAAATGGTGCCCCGGGGGCCTCATCCAAACAAACGAAGAAGTCGTCATTTTGAGCGTGCACAGACATAGAGTAAGAAAACAGCAAAAGCACAAAGAACAAAAAGCCCTTTATGCCTGAATATTTCAAATCTCTAATACCTATGCCACGACAGGTTAAATTCGTAATGGCATGCCAGAAGGATATACCCTTACTTTTGGTAAAATTGTTCATAAACATAACGGTAAGATTTAATTAATAACATTGGCAACATCTATTGATGATATTTTATCCACAACAGGCTGTAATTCAAGAATATAGATAAGAATGGGGTTAAAACGATCAATACCGTGTTTCCATATTGAAAACGGATAATCAATCGGGTTGAATGGTAAATTCATGATGAATTTTACCAATCATCAAAAAGTGCTAGTAATCAATTAAAATGTTAGGCTATCAACAATTTTTTTAGTGAAGAAACAGATCGGAATACAAAACCGATATGCCCGTTCTTATGGGGGAGGCGTTTTATGGCCTCAGCTATTAATCTCAAAATTAGACCAAATCACGGGAAATAAAAATGAGTTCAACTAATATTTGAGTATTTGAACGAAAACCTGAAATCTCTCAATCATGGAAAAGTTGCTCATTATCGAGATGTAAATCCTTTATAAAAGAGATCGATTTTACAATATCGCGATGAAGGAACTGATCTTTCTCTACAAAGGGAACTTCACTTCTGTATGCCTTTAAAAAAGACATTATAAATGGTGAAGAACGCTTTGGCTCCCTGAAAAAAAGAGCCTGAGACGCATTGAAGAGTTCAATGGCCAAAATATGCTTAAGGTTCTGGATGAGCTCGTAGGCCTGAACCGCTGCGTTGGCTCCCATACTGACGTGATCTTCCTGGCCGTTTGAGCTAACTATTGAATCGACACTGGCAGGAGTTGCCAGCTGTTTATTTGCACTCACTATACTGGCAGCGGTGTATTGGGGAATCATCATTCCTGAATTCAATCCGGGGTTTTTTACCAGAAAATCGGGAAGTCCGCGCTGCCCCGAAACCAATTGAAAAGTGCGACGTTCAGAGATGTTTCCAAGTTCAGATAAAGCTATTTTCAGAAAATCAAAAGCGAACGCGAGTGGCTGCCCGTGAAAATTTCCTCCGGAGATGATCTCGTCGTCCTCATAAAATATATTCGGGTTGTCGGTTACCGAGTTGATCTCTGTGATAAAAACCCGACCGGCATAATCGATAGTGTCCTTAGTTGCGCCATGAACCTGGGGTATGCACCTGAATGAATACGGGTCCTGGACATTGATTTTCTCCTCGTCCATAATCTCGCTTCCCTGAAGAAAATTCCTTATTCGCTCGGCCGTGTGAACCTGACCCTTGTGAGGTCGGACGTAATGAACCAGGTCATAAAAAGGCTCGAGGCTGCCCCGGTAGGCATCAAGGGAAATACTTCCTATAAGGTCTGCCAGGTAGGAGAGCTTGCGCGATACAAGGAGAATATGGATTCCATAGGCCGACATGAATTGAGTTCCGTTCAGCAGGGCCAGGCCTTCTTTTGATTTCAGCTCAATGGGTTCCCAGCCCATTTCTGATAATACATCGGCAGCAGGCACAATGGCACCGTTTTTCCAAACCTCCCCCTCGCCTATTATCGGCAGGCACAGATGCGCAAGTGGTGCAAGATCCCCCGATGCTCCTAAAGATCCCTGAGTATAAACGACAGGAAAGATATCCTCGTTGTAGAAATCGATCAGGCGTTCAACGGTTTTTCGCTGTACCCCGCTATGGCCGAAACTCAGTGAACGGATCTTTGACCACAACATGATCTTCACAATCTCAAAAGGCACTGAGTCACCGGTGCCACAGGCATGTGATAACATCAGGTTTCTCTGTAACACCGACAAATTATCATCACTTATCTTAACATTATGAAGAGACCCAAATCCGGTGTTTATGCCATAAAAGGGCCTGTCGCGTTCGTCCAGCCTTTTGTCGAGGTAATTTCTGCATTCTATGATCCTTTTCTTAGACTCCTCGGAAAGAACCAGCTTTTTATTCGACCTTATAAGATTGTGGATAGCCTCAAGATCCAATGGTTTTGAAGACACTATGTGTTCCCCGGGCATAGGTTTGGTTGTTTGGTTCAAAGTACTGCAAAGCAAGAAAAAATTCCAAATAATTGTTAATTATATTGATTGCATGTCCACATTCCTGAACAATTGGTACATTTATGCATTAAAACCATATAGATATGCGCCATATTTCCGTACTCGTTCTCCTGACGATCTTTCTGTTTTCCTGCGAAAAAGATCAAGAGCCCAAATTCACAGTTATTTCAGGTAAAATTTCAAATCCAAAGGCTGAAACCGTAAGCATAAATTCAGACCGAAATATTATCAGAGAGGTAGCGGTAGATAAAGAAGGTGTTTTTCAGGATACTCTTCAGATAGAACCAGGCTATTACAATTTTTCTCACGGAAGGGAACGATCAAGCATTTATCTTGCCGGGGATTTCAATCTAAATATCAGCCTCGATGCCGAGGCCTTTGATGAAACCATAAAATTTGAAGGGGCCGGATCGGATGTGAACAATTACCTGGCGCAAAAATACCTCTACAGGGAAGAGACCATCGGAAATTCACGATCTCATTTTTCTTTAGAAGAAGTTGCTTTCAAGGATAAGTTGGAGCAGATGAATGCCGAATTGAATAAAAGACTGGAATCATCAGTTGGAAGTAATTCAACATTCCTTGAATTGGAAAAGCAGAACCTCGAGTACGAATTTATCGATGCCCTCAATAAATATGAATCACGCCATGCCTATTATGCCGAGAAAAAAGATTTTAAGGTCAGTGAAGATTTCATGCCTGATCATTTAAAATCCGCGTCTTTTAATGATGCCACTGCTTATGCTCTCTTTCCAAGCTATCGCAGTTTGGCCAGAAATGAGCTTTCAGTTGCCGTAAGTGAGGCCATAGGAGAAGATTATCAAAATGCCAAAGCAGAGCATTTCAAGGCATTGACCGAATCAGAAATCCCCGCTCTTAAAAATAGTTATATAAATGGTACAGGCCGATTTATGTTATCACCCGCCAATCCGAACATGGTCGAAATCTATGAACTGTTCATGGATCAGCTGACAGATGAGGAGATAAGAACAAATATTAGCGAACGCTTTGAAAAGAATAAGACCCTTCTACCAGGAATGCCTTCCCCGGTATTTAATAATTATGAGAACCATGACGGAGGGAGCACCTCACTTGAGGACCTAAGGGGAAAATACGTTTATATTGATGTTTGGGCCACCTGGTGTGCTCCTTGTCTCAGGGAAGTGCCCTACCTTAAAGAAGTTGAGAAGGAATATGGCAAGAAGAATATCGCTTTCGTTAGCACCTCCATAGATGTAGCCGCCGATCATGACAAATGGGTGGATATGGTCACTGAAAAAGAACTCGAAGGTGTTCAATTGTTCGCAGATAACGACTGGAACTCTGCTTTTGTAAAAGAATACGGAATAGAGGGCATCCCAAGGTTTATATTGGTAGATCCGGAAGGAAAGATCATCTCTGCTGATGCACCCCGTCCGTCTAACGATAAATTAAAAAGTATTCTGGAGGGATTAAAGCTTTAATCAGCAGCCTTTAAAGATTAAATTTTTAAGTTTCGTTTTCCTTACCGGCTTCCTCTGCCTGTTCGTCTGGCATTTCCTGTTGTTGAAAAAGGTCGATTATAGCGTCTCCCAGGAAACTGATTATGTGACTGGCGATAAGTGCTTCAAAACCAGTTTCATTGGCTGCCAGGTCTCCCGCCTTACCGTGAAGATACACTCCAAATATGGCACTGGAAACCGGATCGTAGCCCTGGCTGATAAGCCCTGAGATCACCCCTGTTAAAACATCCCCTGATCCGGCCGTCGACATGCCGGGATTACCTGTTGAATTAACAAATATCCTGTCCTTGTAAACCGTTAATGTATGCGCTCCCTTAATGACAACGATGGCATCGTATTTTTTTGAAAACACCTTTGTTCTTTCAAGCTTGTCGAAATCGTCTTTCCATTCCCCGATCAGCCTTGAGAGTTCTTTGGGATGCGGGGTTAAAACAGTCTGAGAGGGTAATAATTTAAGCATAGACTTTTTTAAGGCCAGCATATTCAATCCGTCCGCATCAACTACCAGTGGTTTTTTGTTTAATTTTAAAAATGATTCCAAGGCGCTTACTGTTTCCTTATCGGTTCCCATACCAACACCTATTCCAACTACGGTTGGTTCAAACGGGAGCTCTATTTTATTCAGAAGATCATTCCTTTCCGAAGTTATGACCATTACCTCAGGCAAGGCCGATTGTATTGCAGTATATCCGCAACCCGGGATTAAGACTGTTACCAGTCCGGCTCCGATTGACAAGGACGCCTTGGCAGCCAATTGAACAGCGCCTATTTTTCCATAACTACCCCCGGCAATAAGGGTATGTCCGAAATTACCTTTATGAGCAAACTTATCCCTGGGGCGGTAAAGGGGAATAACCTCATATTTGCCGATCAATTCAGCTTCAGTCTCGGTTGCGTATAGAAAATCAGGGTCAAGTCCGATATCCAGTATTTCCCACTGCCTTGTAAACCTGGCGGTATCGGGAAGAAAGAACACCAATTTAGGCGAGGCGAAACTCAGGGTATGATGGGCCCATACAACAGCGTTTTCGTCTTCGGGAACCTTGTGCGCATAACAGCCGGATGGCATATCCACCGATAGCGTAAAAGCCCCCGAGTTCCTGAAGTGGATAAAAAGATCCTTTACCCAATCGTCTGGCGGCCGGTTCAGACCAATTCCAAAAATGGCATCAACAATTATATCATCCTTGTTGATCCCGGGAAAATCTTCCTTACAGCTGAGCATGACCGGCCATTCCTTTGTGACCGTCTTCACCCGGTCATAATTGATCAGAAAATCTTTGGAGCGCTTATCGCTGCAATTCACCACGTAGGTTATCACATTATAACCATGGGTTATCAGGTGCCTGGATGCCACGAGTCCGTCTCCCCCATTATTACCAATTCCGCAGAATATGTGAATCGGAACCTGGGCTCCCTGCATCCTGGTGTGCAACCAGTTAAAAATCTGGGTGCCTGCCCGCTCCATGAGGTCGGTGGAACTGATGTCCTGGCGTTGAGCGGTTAGTTTGTCGCCTTGATAGATTTGCTCTTTGGCGAATATTTTCATCTCATTGAAGAATATATTTATATATCTTTTTTAATGTAAGTAAAAATAATACATTTGAAATGCAAACCCGCGACATGTGCAAGTTAATCGAAAATAGCATTTTTAAAGAGCCATCAGATCATCACCGTGGTCTGGATGTTATTATGATTATTCCCATCACAACCCGTTAGGGTTGTGTATTATTTTTATCTTCGGTCCGAAATCTGTTTATCTCTTTGCTTAAGTATAATTTGACTTTACAATAAATGAAAGTATTGAAATTTGGGGGAACGTCTGTTGGTTCTGCCAAAAATATCCTCCAGGTTGTTTCCATTCTCAAACAACTGTCTGAACATTCCCAGCTGGCTGTAGTTGTATCAGCTGTGGGCGGGGTAACCGATAGCCTTTTAAAAGCGGCCAAACTGGCTGTGGAAAAATCTCAAGAATACAACGACGAATTCAATAATATAAAAGACAAGCACCTGAATATTGTTGATGGCTTGATCTCTGAGCAGTACAATGCGATGGTCAAGGAGGTGATTTTGGATAAACTGGATCAACTGAAGCAATTACTGGATGGGCTTTATCTGATCAACGAGCTTTCTCCGAAGACCACCGATAAATTGCTCAGCTTTGGTGAAGGCCTGTCATCTTATATTATTTCCCAGGCCCTAAATTCATCCGGAATTGAAGCAGACTTAAAGAATTCCCAGGAATTGATAGTTACCGATGAGCAGCATACTCAGGCCGGGGTGATCCTGGGGCTAACCAATGCCAATATCAAAGCTTATTTCAAGGACAACAAATCTGCAATTACCATTCTTCCGGGTTTCATTTCACGTTCTGAAAAAGGAGAATTAACAACACTTGGACGCGGTGGTTCAGATTACACGGCGGCACTGATTGCAGCAGCCTTGAAAGCAGACGAACTCCAGATCTGGACCGACGTGAGCGGAATGTATACCGCAAATCCCAAGCTTGTGAAGCAGGCAAGGCCAATTGAATCCATCTCCTACCAGGAGGCCGTAGAGCTGTCACATTTCGGTGCCAAGGTTTTGTATCCGCCAACCGTGCAACCCGTGCTGGAACTCAACATCCCAATGGTTATTAAAAATACGATGGCCCCGGATGAACCCGGAACACTTATAACCGAAACGGGTATTAAAAATATTCGTCCTGTAAAGGGGATCAGCCATATTGGAGATATAGCCCTGTTGACCCTGCAGGGTAACGGAATGGTTGGAATTCCGGGCTTCAGCAGAAGGTTGTTCGAAACCCTGGCCCAGGAAAAGATCAACATAATTCTGATCACCCAGGCATCATCAGAGCATTCCATCTGCTTTGGCATTAAAGTTGAAGATGCTGAACGGGCAAAAAAAGCGGTGGATATCAGCTTTGAAAATGAGATCGCTTTGCACAAGATAGATCCTATTCTCGTTGAGACAGGACTCGCAATTGTAGCCATAGTAGGTGACAATATGAAGAATCATCAGGGAATAAGTGGCAGAATGTTCAGTGCCCTGGGAAGGAACAATGTCAATGTAAGGGCAATAGCTCAAGGGGCTTCTGAACGAAATATCTCCGCGGTGATCGATGAAAAGGACGTAAGAAAGGCATTGAATACACTCCACGAAAGCTTCTTTGAGGTAGAAACCAAACAACTAAACCTGTTTATCACCGGAGTTGGAAATGTTGGTGAACGCCTTATCGAACAAATAAACAGCCAGGCTCCCTTTGTAAAGGAACGATTGAAGATGAAGATAAGGGTTATCGGTCTTTCGAATTCCAGGAAAATGGTCTTTGATAAAAAAGGCCTGGATCTGAACCACTGGAAGAGGACTTTGGAGAGCGGTGAGGTGGCATCACTTGACGGATTTTTAGATATGATCAAATCGCTGAATCTCAGAAACAGTATTTTTGTTGATGTCACAGCCAATGAAGATGTGGCATACAAATACGATCAATATCTCAGGGCCAATATCGCGGTAGTGGCATGCAATAAGATAGCATGTTCTTCTGATTTCGGGATTTACAGCGAATTGAAGCGTCTTTCGAGAAAATATAATACCCCTTTCCTTTTTGAAACCAATGTCGGTGCCGGCTTACCTGTCATAGACACTCTTAATCACCTGATAAATTCCGGGGACGAGGTGCATTCGATAAAGGCGGTATTATCGGGCAGCCTGAATTTCATTTTTAACAATTTCAGTGACCAGGTCAGATTTCACGATGTCGTGAGACTTGCGCAAGAGGAAGGATATACTGAACCCGATCCACGCATCGATTTGAGCGGAATAGATGTAGCGCGAAAGATCCTGATCCTGGTTCGGGAAAGCGGGATTGAGATGAATCTTGACGACATCGAAATGGATGGTTTCCTTACCTCTGCTGCCACGGGTGCCAAAACTGTCAATGATTTTTATCAAACACTTAAAGATGAAGAAGGCCATTACCAGGCCCTATACCGCTCAGCAAAGGAAAACAACTGCCAACTGAAATTCGTTGCAGAATTTGCGGATGGAAAAGCTAAGGTGGGATTACAGGAAATCCCATCTGGTCATCCTTTTTATAACCTTGAAGGCAAAGACAATATCGTTATGTTCTATACAGCCAGGTATAGTGAACAGCCCATGATCATAAAGGGTGCAGGTGCAGGTGCTGATGTTACGGCCTCAGGACTTTTTGCCGATATAATAAGAGCTGCAAACAATTAGTAAGAATGGATCAGATCAAATTATTCGTTCCCGGGACAGTTGCCAACGTCGCATGTGGATTTGATGTACTCGGATTCTGCCTCGATCAGATCGGTGACGGGATGACCATTAGAAAAGTAAAAGAACACGGAGTTAGGATCACCAAGATCTCGGGATGTGAATTGCCCTATGAAGTAAATGAAAATGTGGCCGGTGTGAGTGCCATGGCTATGTATGAAGCATTAAAACCCGATTGCGGGTTTGAAATTGAAATTCATAAAGGGATAAAACCAGGTAGCGGCATTGGAAGCAGTGCTGCCAGTGCTGCGGGCAGTGTTTTCGGAATGAATGAGTTGCTTGGTCGCCCTTTTGACAAGACAGAGCTCACCAAATATGCCATGAGAGGTGAGGCGATAGCCAGTAAAAGCGAACATGCAGACAATCTGGCTCCGGCAATATTTGGAGGATTTACCCTGGTAAGAAACCTAAGACCTCTGGATATTCTCAGTATTCCTGTTCCGGATGATCTTTTTGCGACCATCATCTATCCGCAGATTCTTATAAAAACCGCTGAGGCCAGGGCTTTATTACCTGAAAAGGTACCTCTTAAGAAGGCAATTCAGCAATGGGCAAATGTTGGCAGCCTGGTACACGCTCTGCATACAGCAGACTTTGAGCTGATAAGAAGATCATTGACCGACGTGGTGGTAGAACCTTATCGTGAACAACTTATTCCCAGGTACGATGAAATTAAAAAAAGAGCTGTTGATGCGGGAGCACTGGGTTGTTCCATTTCAGGATCAGGACCCTCCATGTTCGCTCTGAGCAAGGGGCGGGAAACCGCTGAAAGAATTAATAACGCATTTAAATCGGTCTATGATGGAACCGATATCAAAAGTCAGCACCTGGTTTCGAGCATTAATAAAGAAGGAATCAAAATATTGTAATGAAATATCACTCCTTAAATAATATTGCTCCCGATTCAAGCTTTAAAGATGCAGTAATAAGGGGTCTCGCTCCCGACAAGGGCTTGTATTTCCCAAAACATATTCCATCATTTGCAAATGACTTTTTTCGTCGAATAGATGAGATGAGCATGCATGAGATAGCCTATGAAGCCATCAGACCATTTATTCACCCTGAGATCGATGATTCAGAATTATTCTCTATTGTGAAGGAAACACTGTCATTTGACTTTCCCATAATAAAGCTGGATGATCATATTTCGGTGCTGGAACTCTTTCATGGGCCAACTATGGCATTTAAAGATGTTGGTGCCCGGTTTATGGCCCGCTGTCTGGGATACTTCAATAAAAACAACGAAAAAACGGTAACCGTACTTGTAGCTACCTCGGGCGATACCGGGGGAGCAGTTGCTAATGGATTTCTTGGTGTAAAAGGCGTGAATGTAGTAATCCTTTACCCAAGCGGAAAAGTTTCAGAGATACAGGAAAAACAGCTTACTACACTCGGCCAAAATATCACCGCACTTGAAGTTGATGGTGTTTTCGACGATTGCCAGGACATGGTGAAAGCGGCCTTTCTGGATGAAGACCTGATAAGTAAGATGCAGCTCACTTCGGCCAATTCCATAAATGTAGCGCGATGGCTGCCACAGATGTTTTATTATTTATTCGCTTACCGGGAACTGCATCAATCGCACGAAGAGCTCGTTTTTTCCATTCCAAGCGGGAATTTTGGCAATATTTGTGCTGGAATGATGGCACAGCGAATGGGAATGCCCGTAAAGACATTTATCGCATCAAACAATGTCAATGATGTGGTGACAGACTATCTCAGAACCGAAAGGTTTGAACCGCGACCATCCCGGCAAACCATAAGCAATGCCATGGACGTGGGCAACCCCTCCAACTTCATTCGAATAATGAAACTTTACGGGAACAACTTCAATACATTAAGTGAAAACCTGAAGTCCTTCAGTTTTGACGATGATAAGACCCGTCTGGCCATAAGGGAGCTGTACGAGAAGTTTGGCTATATTTCCGATCCTCATGGTGCTGTCGGGTACTTAGGTGCTAAAGCTTATCTGGATAAGAACACCGGAGCTCACTGTGTTTTCCTGGAGACTGCACATCCCACGAAATTTATAGATGTTGTAGAGAGCACCATCGATAAGACACTTGAATTACCACCACAAATCAAACGGGTAATGAACAGGGAAAAGAACGCGATCTCAATCTCCGACTACGGGCAGTTAAAGGATTATCTGCTTTCAGGTACTTAACATCCAGGCATAACACAGGGCAACTAGGGGCTACAGATTAACAGGAAAGACCGTTCTGCGCAACATGTCCAATTCTAATTTACCATGGTGACTATGTTCCAGACCTCCCCTTATGTCACCAGATAAATTTCCGTTATCAATCT
>JBFKFP010000082.1:0-12155 GCA_041618535.1 Flavobacteriaceae bacterium | reverse complement strand
AATAATACCCCGTTATGAGCCAGGGAGATCTCGCCTGGTTGCGGATAGGAACCCCCTCCAACCAATGCGACGTCTGAAATGGTGTGGTGAGGCGATCGAAAAGGTCGTCGTGTTATCAGTCCATTATAATCATTCATCCGACCGAGAACTGAATGAATTTTAGTGGTCTCAAGGGATTCGGCCATGGTCATGGGCGGAAGAATGGACGGCAATCGCTTGGCGAGCATGGTTTTTCCAGCCCCCGGAGGCCCTATCAATATAATATTATGTCCTCCTGCTGCTGCTATTTCCATACATCTTTTGATGCTCTCCTGGCCTTTCACCTGAGAAAAATCAAGGTCGGGATTTAACTGAGAATCAAAAAACAACTGATCGATATCCAATGAGGTGGGACATATTTCTTTTCCCTTATCGAAAAAATCGATCACTTCATGAATGGAATGCACGCCAAGAACCTCTATCTCCTCAACTACCGCAGCTTCTGCAGCATTCTGAATGGGCAGGATAATTCCTTTAAACCCCTGTTCCCTGGCATGAAGTGTTATGGGTAAAACGCCTTTTATAGGTTGTAATTCGCCATCAAGTCCCAGCTCACCCATGATCATGTAGTCCTCGAGTTGATCTGCCTTGATCTGTCCGGAGCACACCAGTATGCCCAGAGCTATGGTCAGATCGTAAGCCGCTCCCTCTTTGCGCAGGTCTGCCGGGGATAAATTGATAATTATCTTTTTGCCGGGAATTTTATACCCATTATTCTTCAGTGCAGCCGCAATGCGGTAATTGCTCTCACGAATGGCATTATCAGGCAGCCCAACCAGATGATAGCCTATCCCCTTGTCGATATTAACCTCAACGACAACATTTGTTGCGTCAATCCCGAAAACAGCGCTGGCGTATATCTTTATTATCATATATAGAATATTTTCTATAAATGTATAAAATTCACCTGAAATCTCCGGAATTTATTTAGTTAACATCTCGGTCAGAAACCGCATGGCTCTTATCTCGTTATACTGATAGGAACCATTCATCATAAAGCCAACATGCCCCCCTGTGTTCGGCGTTTCGAGAAATATATTCTTGCTGGCTTTGGCGATTTCATATGGATAGCAATCCTCCGACAGGAAGGAATCGTTTCTGGCACTCAAAATTAAAGTCGGAATTGAAATTTGATCCAATACAGGCAAACTGCTGCAGGCCTCATAATAATGGTCGGCATCCCGGAAACCATGTGCTCTTGAGGTGTACACATCGTCAAAATCTTTCAAAGTTTTTATTTCCCTTATTTCATCCCGCGATACTTTCTCTGGAAAGCGTTTTTGTTTTTGCCTGAGTTTTGCCAGGAGGTACCGTTTGAAATTATCGTGATACAGTTTGTTCTTCAGCTTATGCAACTCAATGCAGGAACCTGAGAGGCTCACCGGTACTGAAACCGCTACAGCGGCCTTAATTTGCTTTGGAAGAGATTCTTTTTCTCCGATGTATTTGAGCATGACATTACCCCCAAGACTGAAGCCTTTTATTACGATCTTTCTGTACCGGTCCGTTTCAAGCACATGTTCTAGAACTGATTCGAGATCGTCAGTGACGCCGGAATGATAAGAACGGTAGTGTTTGTTCGGTTCTCCGCTGCAACCCCTGAAATTGACGGCTATACAATCAAAGCTGTTCTTATTGAACAATGAGGCCGTTCCTAACATATAATGCCGATTGGAATTGCCCTCCAGTCCGTGCAGGATGATTAACACCTTTTCGGTCTGCTGCCCGCAATAGCTCCAGTCAAGGTCTATAAAGTCCCCATCCGGAAGGGTAATTCGCTCCCGTTCCCGAGGCAAGCTGTTCACATTCCTGAATGTCGCCGAATATATTGTTGAGAGATGGCTGTTCCTGAAGAAATAAGGAGATCTGTATGAAGACGAGACAAGTGGCATTGTCAGATCAGTACATCGGTGAATTCAAAATCTTTCCCGTCAAATAACCCGAGATCACTCAACTTCAAACTGGGTATCACCAGTAAGGCCATAAATGACAGCGTCATAAATGGTGCACGAAGTCGGGATCCTAGAGCTTTTGCTTTTTTATCTAATTCAGCATATTTCTCACCCACCCATTCGGCACCCCTGTCACTCATGATCCCGGCGACAGGTAAAGGCAGTACGAGGCTGTCGTCTCCGGAGATCACACAGATTCCTCCTTTGTTCTCTATAATGGTATTCACCGCCTTGCAGAGCATTTCATCGTTTGCCCCTACCGCTATGATATTGTGTGAATCATGTCCGACAGACGAGGCGATTGCCCCTTCCCGTAGCCCGAAATTCTTGATAAAGGCAATTGCAGGCTCCTGATCACTGTATCGGTTTACGACCGTTATTTTCAGGATATCATCTTCCAAATTAGAAACAAGGTTCCCTGCCTTTAAATTGGCCCTGCCCTCTTTGGAATCCGTGATCAACTCTCCATCACGGGCAACGATCACCCTTACTTTTTCCGAATCTGATACCAACCGAAAATCGCTTTCCGATTTAAAACCTGTGCTGAAGGCATTGGGAAGATCGAATTCCTGAGGTTCAATGTAGGACTTGCCGCGGTCAAAAACACATTTACCGTTTATATAGGTTGATTCCACAGAAAAATTTTCCAGATCCCTGACCACAATGAAGTCGGCCATATCACCCAGCCTTAACTGGCCTACATCCAGGCCGTAATGGTTTACCGGATTAATACAGGCCATTTCCAGAACTTTAAATAAGGAGACCCCTCTTTGGAGAGCCCTGGCGCAAAGGTCGTTTATATGGCCTAAAAGCAAATCGTCCGGATGTTTGTCATCACTGCAGAACATCATATTCTGGTAATGTTCATTTGCGAGGCCGATCAGAGCCTCAAAATTTTTTGCCGCGCTTCCTTCCCGGATGATGACCTTCATTCCTTTACTCAATTTTTCAAAGGCTTCCTCTTGGGTGAAACATTCGTGATCTGTAGATATACCCGCAGATATATACCTGGTAAGCTCATCTCCCCTCAATCCGGGAGCATGTCCATCCACCGGCTTTCCCAGGGACTTTGAAATACTGATTTTTCGATGAACATCAGCATCATCATGAATAACGCCCGGGTAATTCATCATCTCGGCGAGATACTTGATCTCGTCACGTTCCAGCAGACCTCTGATTTCGTCCGGACCAATTTCAGCACCGGCGGTTTCAAAACCGGTGGCAGGCACACAGGACGGTGCCCCGAAATTAAACTTGAATGGGGTTTTCTTCCCATTTTCGATCATGAACTCAACTCCCTCTACACCCAGGACATTGGCTATCTCATGAGGATCTGAAACAGTGGCCACAGTTCCGTGTTTAACCGCTATACGGGCAAATTCTGAAGGAACGAGCATAGAACTTTCTATATGGATGTGGGCATCGACAAAACCCGGCATGATAAACCGGTCATAATGGCCGTCGGTTTCTTCAATACGCTTAATTCTACCCTTGTAAACCTCAATTAATCCCGGGAAAACCCTGTGGTTTAAAACATCGACGATGTTCCCTTCAATTCTCATTTAGTTCAATTGAATTTTCAGAATGTTCACGGTGTTTTCATCGGCGATAAAACGACGGTCGGCCCTGTGGCCGACAATCCATACAATTTCATCGTCGGAGCAAAGTATGAGCGTCTTCTCTTTTTGAAAGAGACTCAATTTTTCGTCCTTGAAGAACTTGCTTAATTTTTTCTTGCCATTCATGCCTGACGGATAGAACAGGTCGCCTTCCTCCCAGTTTCTCAATACCAGCGGAAACTTCAGCTTATCCCTGTCGGCATATAAAGTAAGGGCATCCGGGACCCCCATTTGTTTTTTCTCCTCGAATTCAAGGTATCCTGCAGGTGTGGACAATTGCCTGATCCCGCGCGGAATCGGTATCGGGTTTATCCGACCTTTGGAGATACGTTTTAAAATAAGATGGTTTCGGTCTCTTAACAAACGGTGTGTTGATGAATAGATCTGCTTACCGCTTTGTGAGTCTGTCATCTCAGTAAAATCCTTCCATTGGGTAAAACCAAACTCTGCAAAAAGAAGATACAAAAAAGGCTTCAGCGGTTTTAGCCTGTTCAATTCGTCAAGCTCGACCAGGATTGAATCGCCTTCAACTTTGAACAATTTCTTCTTTAGGTCGTGCTTGTATTGGGAAAGAAGAAAGGCTGATTCCTCCAGGTGGCTTTGAGTTTTACCAAGGATATTCAGAATGTCCGGTTCGATGGATTTAAGAACAGGACTCAATTCTTTCCTGATCCTGTTTCTCAAATATTTTGAAGAGGTATTGGAGCTGTCCTCTCTCCATTTCACCTTGGCGGTTTCAGCATAAGACCATATATCTTGCCTGCTGAATTCCAAAAGCGGCCTTAGGATCTTATTATTCCGCTCCGGGATCCCGCGCAATCCGTCGAGGCCGGTTCCACGAAACAGGTTTATAAAGAAAGTCTCCAGTGCATCATCGGCATGATGGGCGGTAAGAATATGATCGAACCCGAGGTGTTCAGCCAACTCTTCAAACCATTTGTAACGCAATTCTCTGGCAGCCATCTGAATGGATAACCCATTTTCCCGGGCGAATGCCCTGGTATCGAATTGCTGGGTAAAAGTTTCCACCCCGTTCTTATCACCCCATTCAAGAACAAAGGCCTCATCGGCATCACTCTCTTCATCCCTGAGCTTAAAATTGCAATGTGCAATGGCAAAGTCAAATTTCAATTTATGGCACATTTCGGCTAATACCATACTATCCAATCCGCCGGAAACCGCTACCAGAAGCTTCGACTTTTTAAGATTGGGAAAACGTTGAAGAATATGTTCAACAGGATTTGAATTCACCCCCTAAAGATACGACATAGACCTTTTCTTTAACCAAGTTTTTCAAACCTAAAGATGATTTTTATCATATTAATTTAAGGGATAATGCAATAGCTTTAAAAACACCATAAAAAATTACGTTATGAGCACTATTGACAGATTAACCTCAAAAAAAGCCCAAACGGAATTCGATAAGAAGGTATTAACAGCCGTGTCACAACTGCATCCTTATGTAAAGCACAGGATCTATATAGGCGAGGCCAAAGGTATACTTCCCAGAAACATGTATAAGGCTGTTGACATCATTGATGAAGGTATCGCCAAATTATATGATAACGGTTATGATGTTGATATGGACAGAAACCGGGTTAAGTTGCTCCTGTTCAAGATAGTTGATTTGGAATTGGAAACCCTTTTTGAAAAAGAGGACTTTCACAAGACATCGATCAGCACATCGCGATTGCTTGGTGAGGAAATGGATCGTTTAAAAGAAGACTATACCGTGGACGCCGATCTTGATATGATTCTCAATACGGAACTCGATGACATTTCATACAGGCAAAACCCGGAAGAGCACCTTTATGTTTACACCGATGAGGATATCGACATCCTTGGCTCATTTGAAAATAAAGACATCTCTCCTCATGACACTCAATTGGCCTTCAGAAAGATATATTCAGTATTACCGATGAAGGTCTCCAATATTGTGGATATGCACACCTTCGGAAAATTGAACGTTGATGAAATATCCGAGATCCGGAAAATTGAAAAAGCGAGAATCAACAGGATAATTGAGACCGTACGGAAACGTTTTGAAGATTACATCTAGGATTCTCTATCCACGGTATCGTCTAGTACCAGTCTCATGGCCTTGGCTTTTATAAGACACTCCTCATATTCGGCCATCGGGTCACTTTTAGCGGTTATGGCTCCTCCCACCGAGAAGGAGATATAGGCATTAGACTCATTATATAATATACTTCTGATTACCACATTAAAATCGAAATCTCCCCCCGGGGTAAAATAACCGACAGCTCCCGAATATACCCCTCTTTTAGCATCCTCAAGTTCTTCAATGATCTTCATAGCCGAAATTTTCGGTGCTCCGGTCATGCTTCCCATGGGGAAGGAAGCCTTGATAATATCTACGGGATCGACATCATCGCTAATATCAGCTTTGACTGTAGAGATCATCTGGTGAACCTGCTCAAAACTATAAACCCCGCATAATTCCTCAACCTCAACCGTGCCCTTTAAGGCAATGCGGGAGAGATCATTTCTAACCAGATCAACGATCATTATATTCTCGCTGCGTTCCTTAGGGTCATTTTCCATACTGAGTTTGAGACGGACGTCCTCTGCGGGGTCCTCAGATCTTTTAGAGGTTCCCTTTATGGGTTGGCTAATAACAAGCGAGCCCTGCTTCCTTAAATAGCGTTCAGGGGAAGCGCTCAACACATATAGGTTTTCATTCTTCAGAAACGTGGCAAAGGGTGGAGATGAGATGGCATTGAGGTTTCGATAAGCTGTGATCGGATCGATAATCGTTTGTTCAGCGAAGAACTCCTGGCAAAAATTTACCTCATAAATATCACCTCTTCTTATGTGGTCCAGAATATTCTCTACCTTATTGAAATATTCATCCTTATGGGTTCGGAGGCTGATCCTCACCTTGTTTTGATGCTCATCTGCAGATGTGGCTGCGAGACCGGTGATCTTCCTGAAATCTGAGTCTATTTGCTCGGCAATATCAACCAGGTACTCAAAGATCACCTGGTTTTGTTCAATCAAGATCAGGCGCCTCGGCCGGAAAAAGAACAAATCAGGGAAGCCGGCGCCATCAATGTTTTCAGATTGAAGCTCCTCGATATCATTTTTCAAATCGTAAGACAGGTATCCGAAAATCCAATCGGTTGTTGAAGCCCTGAAATTTGAGAGGCTTTCAAAGGCACCCTGGAAAGATGTCTGAAGAACAGCCTCGGCATCTACCGCCAATAAAGCGTCATAAGAACCATAGGCCTGCTGGTGATGATTAGAATCCATCCAGCAGATATGGCTGAATCCTGCACTCCAGTGAAGCAACTGTTTCTTGAAGAGATCGGGGTCTTCGATCTTCTTTATCCTTTTAATCCTTCCAACTTTCATGAGAGGCGTAAATTTAGGTCTCAATACAATAATAAAAAAACCCTTTCCGCCGAAACGAAAAGGGTTAAGTAAAAAATCAAGTTCAGGTCTTCCCTAACAATAACTTATTACCACAACTTAAGTTATTCCTGAATTTCGACTTGACTTTCTACTATATCTTTAACCGGAACAACAAGCTTGCCATCCTGGGTTTTTAATGTCATTGATATATCATCTATGGCTATGATCTCACCACGTACATCATTAAATTTTATCTTCTGCCCCAGTTCGTAAGTCCTCCTGGTATAGAAAGTTCTGAGCAAATCGGCCACAACCTCACGCGCTCCCAGGCCTAATGCAAGTGCAAAAGCCGCCAGGAAAGCACCAAAAATCAGGGTCAGATTACTGGTGATAATCTCGGTATTTATACCCGCCTGGTTCAAGGCTGTTATCGATACCACAACAAGGATGATGAGAAATACCAACTGGCTGATCATTTTTGATCCTGAAATATCCAGCGATTTAAAGAGCGCTTTTATAGAGTTCTTTGCAAAATTGGCAATGAACAGGCCGATCATAAAAATGATCACTGCACTCAGGAGTTGCGGAAGATAGTGTATCAGGTTACCGAGCTCTTCGGAAATGATTGTGAGCCCCAGCATCTCGGAAACGACAATGATGAGAAGAAGCAACAAGGACCATTTTACAAAACTCAATATCACCTTGGTGAGGTTCACGTTCAGTTTCTTTCCTTCAAACAATTCAATCTCATTCAGCTTTTCACCGAGTTTATCAATTCTTATCAGTCGCAGTGCTTTCCTGAGCACCAAAAGCAGAAGCTTGATAAAAAGCCATCCTACGAATAAAACCAGTAAGGCTTTACCCACAGTCATCCCATTGGTTAAGGTGGCGTCAAGTATAAGATCTTTGTATTCATTAATTTTTTCCATAATGACTTAACTGTTAAATTAGATCGGTTTATTCCTGGTTGCGATTTTTTATGGTGCGTTCAATGACGCTGCTCACGTTCAAAGAAAACAAGCTCGCGAGATCCATTAAAAGCTTGGCGTAAGCCACATCTTTCATCACGCGTTCCTTTAACTCTTCCGGAACATCCTTTAAGGGTGTGTTTATGTATTCAAACGGATTGTCCATAAGCACGGTCATTATATACGATTATTAATTTTTCTTTGGCGCGTTTAAGTCTCATCTTAACAGCGCTTTCTCCAATATCCAGGTTTTCTGAGAGCTCCCTGATGCTCAGACCATCCTGATATTTAAGCAATAGAATCATTTTCTCATCGGGAGTAATAAATTCCAGTGCTTCCTTCAATTTGTCAGCCTTTAGCTGGCTGATATCGCGATCGTCTGACTGAGGGTCATATAGTTTGTACTCCAGAACCTCCGAGTCAACCGATTTTCGTTCAATTTTTTTAGCGGTACTCCTGTTTACATAATTTACACAATGGTTATAAGTAAAGGCATAAAGCCAGGTCGAAAACTTGGATTTTCCTTTAAAGGACCTCAGTTTCACAAAGAGTTTCAAAAAAACATCCTGAGTGAGATCTTCCGCCTCAGGCTGATTCTTCGCAAAACTAAAGCACTTGTTATAAACCACTTTGGAATACCTGTCATAGAGTATTTCAAATAGCATAGTGTCGTTTGAGGTGATGATGGCACGCACCAATTCCTCATCGGACATATTGTTGTGGTTCAATTCCTTATCCAAGTGTTGTCAGGGTTATATTATGTTTGACACAACTATCCCCTGTAAGTCACACCAATGGCGAAAAATAATTGAATTCAGCATAGAGGGATTCTTAACTAGCTCAAAATCAATAGACAAATTAAAAAATAAGCGATGATTTCGTTGGTTATAACGAATATAAAAAACTTGGCCGAATCCTAAAGATTAAAAATGGGGAATCTTAAAACAAAAGAATTGGAAATAGCGCCCAATTCAGACCATCAGACATGCAAGGCCCTGTTTTCGGTTGCGGCCAGAGCTGCTTCTTTAATGGCTTCGGTAAATGTTGGGTGAGCATGACTCATCCTCGAGATATCCTCCGCACTAGCCCTGTATTCCATTGCAACAACGGCCTCAGCAATCATGTCAGCAGCCCGTGCACCTATCATATGAACTCCGAGAATCTCGTCTGTATCGGCATGAGCCAGGATCTTCACAAATCCGTCGATATCCATACTGGCCCTGCTTCTTCCCAGTGCGCGCATTGGAAACTGTCCGCTCTTATAATTGATGCCGGCTTCTTTGAGCTCTTCTTCTGTTTTGCCTACAGAGGCCACTTCCGGCCAGGTGTAGACTACTCCGGGGATTAAATTGTAATCTATATGAGGTTTCTGTCCCGCAATGACCTCAGCTACAAACACACCTTCCTCCTCAGCCTTGTGCGCGAGCATGGCACCTTTAACCACATCACCAATGGCATAAATATTAGATGCCGAGGTCTGAAGGTGTCCGTTAACCTCTATCCTTCCTTTATCATCTAATTTAACGCCGGCTGCTTCTGCGTTAAGTCCGTCGGTATAAGGTCTTCTACCTACGGAAACCAGGCAATAATCACCTTTAAACTCAACGCTTTCGCCCTTTTTATTTTCCGCGGTAACAATTACCTCGTCCCCTTTTCTTTCTACCGATTTCACCTGGTGCGAGACGTTGATACTGAATTTCTGCTTTTTGAAAACCTTGTTCAGTTCCTTGGACAAGCCTGAATCCATAGTAGGAATAATACGGTCCAAGTACTCTACTATACTGACCTCAGATCCCAGCCTGCGATAAACCTGACCCAATTCCAGCCCGATCACTCCGCCGCCGATAATGATAAGATGCTTCGGGATCTCCTTTAATTTCAATGCTTCAGTAGAGGTGATGATGCGGTCTTTATCCAGCTCTATAAAAGGCAGGTTGGCCGGTTTACTACCGGTGGCGATAATGGTGTTCTTAGCTTCAATTTCCACCTCTTCATCTCCTTTTACCAGGATATGTGTCCCATCCTTAAAACTGCCCACACCTTGATAAACATCGATCTTGTTCTTTTTCATCAGGAAATCGATCCCAGAGGTGGTCTGATCAACAACGGCCTGTTTGCGCGCAATCATCTGCTTCAGGTTAACCCTGATCTCACCAGGTATATCGATACCGTGTTCCTCGAAATGCTTTACAGCATCTTCGTAATGGTGAGAAGAGTCGAGTAATGCCTTACTCGGAATGCAGCCCACATTAAGGCAGGTTCCGCCAAGAGTACTGTATTTTTCAATAATAGCGGTTGACATCCCTAATTGAGCACACCTGATCGCGGCAACATAACCACCTGGTCCGGAACCAATGACAGCAACATCGTATGATTTCATAATGAAAAAGTCTGATTATAATTTGAGCCAACAAAAATACGACTAATTTAATGGCAAGGCAATAATTTATTCGGCTTAATAAAGAGGTACCTGAGCCTTGGTCAGTCCGGCATGTATCAGGTAATCCTTTACCGCGAGTGCCTGCTCACCACCCTTTTCGGCATGATGAAGCAAAGTAAAGCCATGCGGACCCTTAGCATAAAGGGTTTTGGGGGAGAAATCTAAAATCAACTTCAATGGTTCAAGTTGGCCAAGCAGGGCCAGAGTGAACACATTGGCCTGGGCACCCTGATCGAGGAAATACTGCACCAGTTCGAGGTAACCAACATGGCTGGCCGCTCCCAGCCCGGTTTCGAAATCTCCATATTTCCAGTCATGGGCCGCATTCAATAAAGTTGGGTGCTGCTCAAGCATCAGCTTGACCATGGCCAGGTCGCTATGGGATTTACCCACAAATTCCTTTACTAGGCCTTTGTCAAGTTGTTCAGAATCCTGAGAAATTGAATTCGCCATTACAGGAATAACGGAAAAACCGATGATTCCTGCAGAGATATTTTTTAAGAACGCTTGTCGATCCATCTGGCTGGTTTTTTTCAAATTAATAAAAAGTTCAATCCCTTTCTTCCTCTTTAACAGGATTTTACCAACGTCATGAAGGAAAGCCCAGCATCCCGCCCATACCAACAGTGAACAGCCAGCAGCCGTAAAGTGCATGTTCGATGGATACCATAAGCGTAGAGCGTGTCTTATAGTAAGTAAGGGCAAAAAGCCAACCTCCGATAAAGGTTAAGACCATAACCAGGGCATTCTGAAAGAAAATATGAGCCAATGAAAAAAGTCCGGCATTCAGCATGACGAAAAGCCATTTATTGCCAACAAGTTCTTCGTAGCGTGTAAAAAAGAAGGTTCTGTATATGAGCTCCTGCGGATATACAGAAAAGAGGCTGTAGATAAAAAGAATGAATAGCCACATACCCGATTTATCAATCATTATCCGGAATAATTGTTCGGGTTGGGTCTTCATTACATAGAGGGTGGTGATCAGCGCAATAACGGTAAAATGAACAGCGAGTTGACGGAAAAATCTTTTCCAGTCAAGACCGGGTTTTAGTTTGAATTTGAGTTTTTCAACCTTCAGCAACACGCAGATGACATAGATCAAACCGAGGAGTCCAAGGGCGATCTTGATCCATATGGAATAGGGCAGAGCAAAACTGACAGGCGCAAGTACAAAGATGCAAAAGAGCTCAGAAAGTTTATATGGATTCCCGCGCAACATCTATAGTTCGATGGTAGTAGAATGTTTTACCTCATTTATCATAAACATGCTGTGGGTGCTGCCAATGTGATTAATGGTGGTCAATTTCTTTACCATAAAATCGCGGTATGCAGAAATATCACTAACCAGGATTTTGAGTAAATAGTCATAATCACCACTTATATGATAACAGGCCATAACCTCCTCCAGCCCGGACACCTCTTTTTCAAAACGTACCACAAAGTCCTGAGAATGCTGAACCAGTTTGATATGGCAGAAAGCAACGAAGGAACGTTCCACCTTATTCTTGTCTAACAAGGCTACATATTTTTGGATAATCCCCTCCTTTTCGAGTTTTTTTACACGCTCATAAACAGCTGTAACAGATAGTCCGAGCCTGATTGAAAGTTCTTTATTGGTTCGCTTACAGTCATCCTGAAGCAGGTTTAACAATTTTCGATCGGTATGGTCAAGTTTCATGGTGGAAAAATATTCAGACAGCTAATTGCAAATGATCTATTTTTAGATTTATTTTCTATGAAATCAAATATAATAAAATTTATT
>JBFKFP010000081.1:0-12396 GCA_041618535.1 Flavobacteriaceae bacterium | reverse complement strand
TTTATCCGGATCCTTAAGCATCGGCTTGTTAGCTTCGAAAATAACCGGGTATTTCATGGCATTTCCATAGTAAGTCTTTGCAATCTTACTCAGGGTATCACCCCTTTCAACTGTATGAAACTTAGCTTCAGGCTCCACATTTTCAACAGTCATCTGATCGTCAACAGAGGCGATCCCCTCTGAATTTCCAATTACCAGGATGATCTTCTCACGGTTTGACTGATCAAATGCTTTCCCGCTCACTGTTGCCTTGTCGTCATCGATATGTATTTTCAGATTTTCAACCTTAAGCTGAAGATCCTGAATGGTTTCCTCGAGTCGAGCCGCTGCAGCTTCTTCGCGTTTTAATTCGGCAACAGCCTCTTCCGCAGCTTTATCTTTTCCTGATTTTACACCGAAAATAGCTGTTCCCGCATCTTTGATAAATGAAAATAAGCTCATATTAAATGGTTTTAAAAGTTAAATCTATAATCTTATAAAGGTCTCAAAATTTGGACGTTTTTGCAATTCTTTCAAATTAAATAATTATCCTTTATTAACACCCGTTTGTAAGACCCGCGGCCATGGAAAAAGTCACACCAGTTTAAAATAGAAAAGGCCCGATGTCTTAAACAGCCGGACCAATTCTGAACTAACCAACCAAAAAAATTATAGTCTCTTGTTATCCCTGGGATTGTTTTTTCTATCTGTTTTCTGCCTCCTTAGTTTATCTCCTGAAGATTTGGTCTTATCGAAACTACCGTCCTCCATCCTGAGATATTGGATATATCCTCTGCCGCTGAACTCATAGAATGTTCCTGAGGCCGGGTGATACAATTCAATCAATTGATCTGTGATCACATTGAGCTCAAAGAACTCATCGGCAAAATAATCATAGTCAAGGGTCAAGGTATTAAGGTACATGTTCCCCGGAACATCAGCTACGCCATAGACCCCGGTATAGTCCCAGTAAAGATCATCGACCGGCGTTCCAGGGCTGTCCTGGGAGCTTCTGAAGGTAGAATCATTTCCGCCAGGTAAAAACTGCAGATAATTTTCGTAATCGAATTCATTCAGGGCACCAACTTCGCTGGTGAAAGTTTTTTCCCAGGCTTCATATTCCTGCAGGAAATAATGGATATTATCATAAAAAACAAGGTCATAATCAAATGTATTTCGTTGATATCCGTGTAAAAAATAGGAGGTGTCATTAAATGGATTATAGAGTTCGATGGTATTGCCGTCTATCTGGTAAACATCAAAGGTTTCATATCCATCCAGATCATGGTATACATCAAGTATCATGTCATAAGTCTGATACGTTCCTACGTCTATCCCGAATCCGCCACCCTGGCTGCCTATTCCAACAAGGTTATTATTTGCAAATAGCACCCCGTTCCTGAATGAAACAGTGAAAGCTTTTTGCAGGAAGGGAGTTTGTCCATACCCAATGGTCTGATTTATATCTACATACCAAAGTTCATAAGACCCCAGTAATTGATTTAAGGTAATTACGGGTCTGTTGTCAAAATCGTCAACTAAGACTTCAGTATAGCATGATGTGAATAACAAACTAACCAAAGCAAATCCTGAAAGTAGTTTAATTGTTTTCATCTGTTCGTTTTTTTGGATTAACTCATTGAGATGGATTGATATTAACAGGGATTCAAAAGCTGTGCCAAAAACATATTTCATTGCATTTCAGCCATTTAATAAACTGAATAAAATCGTACTTTTATCAACTGAGATACTCTTGTATATGGCGTCTAAACTTAAGTACGGTGTTTTCGGGGCTGGAAGCTGGGCTACTGCAATAGTTAAAATGCTATGTGAGAACCTGGATGAGGTAGGCTGGTATATGCGAAGTGTTTATATCAAGGAGCATCTGTTGAAGAATCAGCACAATCCTAATTACCTCAGCTCGGTAGAATTTCACCTACATCAGTTAAAACTGTCGAACGACATCAATGAAATGGTGGAATATGCCGATGTTCTGATTTTCGCCATTCCCTCGGCCTTCATAAATGCCGAATTAGAGAAAATAGATGTCCCCCTTGGGGAAAAAGTTGTTGTTTCTGCAGTCAAGGGTATTATTCCTGAATCCGGTTTGCTGGTTGGAGAGCACTTTCATGATATCTATCACATTCCCATCAATCAAATAGCTGTTATCGCCGGACCATGTCATGCTGAAGAAGTGGCCCTTGAGCGATTATCCTACCTGACCATTTCATGTACAGACGGGGAAATGGCTCAAGAAATCGCGAATCAATTAAGCAGCTCCTATATCAAAACCAAAATAAGCGATGATATAATCGGTACTGAATATGCGGTTATGTTAAAAAACATATATGCCATAGCAGCTGGTATTGCTCATGGTTTGGGATATGGGGATAATTTTCAGAGCGTGTTGATGAGCAACGCCATCAGGGAAATGAAACGCTTTATAAAAAAAATGCACAAGATGAAGCGTAACATCAACAATTCGGCTTACCTCGGTGATTTGCTCGTAACAGGATATTCAACCTTCTCCAGAAACCGCATGTTCGGGAATATGATCGGTAAAGGCTATACGGTTAAGTCGGCCATGATGGAGATGAACATGGTAGCCGAGGGATATTATGCCACAAAAAGTGCGCATATCCTTAACGAAAAAAACAAAATCAAAACAGAGATTCCTATCATCAGTGCCGTTTACGACATCCTTTATAACGGTAAGGATCCAAAATCGATATTCAAAAAACTAACCGATCAACTGGATTGATTCAGAGAGCAGACCTGAACTGTTTAAGGAACCGTATATCGTTTTCACTCAGTAACCTGATATCACTGATTTGGTGAAGTAAAAGGGCTATCCGGTCAATCCCCATCCCGAATGCAAATCCGGAGTATTTTTTAGAGTTGATCCCGCAATTCTCCAGAACATTGGGGTCAACCATGCCGCAACCCATTATCTCAAGCCAGCCTGTTCCTTTTGTCATCCTGTAATCGGTCTCGGTTTCCAGTCCCCAATACACATCTACCTCTGCACTGGGTTCGGTAAATGGAAAATAGGAAGGCCTTAGGCGAATTTTTGATTTTCCGAACATCTCGGTTGTAAAATACTGAAGGGTTTGTTTTAAATCGGCAAAGCTCACGTCTTTATCGATATACAATCCCTCAACCTGGTGGAAGAAACAGTGGGATCTTGCCGAAATGGCTTCATTACGATATACCCGACCCGGCGAGATGGTCCTGATTGGAGGTTTGTGCTGCTCCATATACCTCACCTGTACCGAGCTGGTATGTGTTCGTAGTAAAATGTCAGGATCGGACTGAATAAAAAAGGTGTCCTGCATGTCCCTAGCCGGATGATATTCCGGGAGGTTAAGGGCGGTAAAATTATGCCAGTCGTCCTCGATTTCCGGCCCTTCACTTACATTGAATCCTATACGCGAGAATATATCGATGATCTCATTCTTAACTATTGAAACCGGGTGCCGGGATCCCAGGGAAACAGGTTCTCCGGGCCGGCTCAGATCTCCGAAGACACCTTTGGATTCTGTTTTTTGTTCCAGTTCAAGCCGGATGGTATTTACCTTTTCCTGAGCAACAGTTTTTAAATTGTTAATAGCCTGGCCGAATGCTTTTTTCTGTTCCCCGGGAACATTTTTGAATTCGGCGAACAATTCGTTCAACAATCCTTTCTTCCCCAGGAATTTGATGCGAAATGCCTCGAGTTCTTCCTTCGAACTGGTCTTAAACGACTCGGCCTCATTTATAAGGGTTTCGATCTTCTCTATCATAGTACTTCCTTAAGCGGGCAGGCAAATTTAATAATTCCTATCGTATAAACTCAGATTCCATAAAATAGTTCACTATGGCCTCTTTCATCAAGATACTTTGCTCTCCGGCCTTCAGTGGGGGTAAGCTGGCTTTGACCTTGTAGTGAGGCCATCCGTCATCATCAAAAAAATCGAATTCATAGTAACCATAAGGTTCAAGTAGTCGGCAAATAGCAATGTGCATCAAATGAACCTTTTCATCCTTTTTAAAAGAGCGGTGTAGTTGGCCCAATTCCTGGAGCCCGATCAAATAAATAATAGAATCGAGGTCAAGTTCTTCACCGTCAGCAAATTGTGAAGACAATTTTCTAACTAACGTATTCCATCTGAGCTTTAACTGTTCGTCTCGCGCCATAGTTATACAAAGTTACCAACTAATAAAATACCGAAGAAACAAAGTCGTTATATTTGTTAAAACACCCTCTTTGATGAATATCATTGACATTTTGCTCGGCGCCCTTTTGTTATTCGGACTTGTAAGAGGTCTATCCAAGGGCCTCTTCGTGGAGGTCGCTTCGCTTGTTGCCCTGGTTGCCGGGATTTATGGTGCTATTCATTTCAGCAATTTCGCCGCTGAATTCTTGATGGAACGTGTTGACTGGTCTGAACAGGGCATCAACCTTGCTGCATTTGCGATAACTTTTGTGATTATTGTAGTGGCGATTTCACTGGCTGGAAAGGCACTTACCAAACTGGCCGATTTTGCAGCCCTTGGAATTCTAAATTCTATTCTTGGTGGCGCCTTTGGTGCTCTTAAAACCGGACTTATTCTGAGTGTAGTATTGCTGGTTTTCAGCAAGATGAATAAAGCGCTTCCCTTCGTTGATGATGACGACCTTGAATCGTCGGTTTTATATGAACCCGTTAAGTCCCTTGCTCCTATGCTCTTCCCGGATTTTATTCATATCAGCGAGGACACCGAGGAAGAAACCTCAGAAAAACCGGCTAGCTGATCAGGAAGCCGACATACTCAAAATGTATTGCTTGGGCGTTGTTCCGTATTTTTTTCTGAAGGCTGAAATAAAATGGCTTGCTGTACTATAACCTACCTGTAAACTGATCTCGGAAACATTGTGCCTCCTGGATAGCAACAGTTTTCTGGCATACTCTAATTTATAGTCCAGGAGGAAATTAAATACAGTTTCACCATACAGGTGTTTGAATCCTTCTTTCAGCTTGGATACCGAGAGCCCCACCTCATTGGCCAATTCCTGTAAGCTCGGAGGTTCAGACATATTCGCAATTATTATCTTTTTGGCATTCTTTATCTTCTCAACATTTTCTTCGTCCTCGAGAAACGGACAACTTTGATGTTCGTCTGAGGTCTCGCCAAAATACAGGCACAGCATTTCGTAAACTTTAGCCTTCAAATAGAGTTTCTGCATGGAATTATTTTTTTGTTCTTCCATGATCTGGTTAAGGACCAACAGTTCAGAGGGCTCTAATGGCTTATCCAGGTAGTATTTTTTATTCTTATTCTCATCATTAAGAAATGGAATATGATCTGCTACCTGGGAGAAAAAAGAATGGAATTCCTGTATGCTGAAAATAAATATGACAAACTTACCCTTGCCAGACAGTTCAAGATGAATGGGGAGGTCGGTGTCAGGATTGTAGAGCATCATAGAGTTACCGCTTTCCACCGATCGACTGTAATAGGGTCCATAACGGAGTATCCCAGTTCCTTTAAGGCAGAAATGCATCTGAATGCAGGTCTTGTCAACAGCCTTGTTCTCGATCTTTAATTCGTCTGAATCATTGTTTACCTTAATGACGGAAAATCCCTGTTGAATTTCAATATCTTCCATATCGTTTAGCGATATTTATTTTTTTATTACGGGTTATCTTTGATGAAATTAATTTGAATTCATCATTGCAAATATAGCATGATCCTTATATTTCAGTAAATATTTCATTATTTATTTGATAGCGACACTTATAAATCGTTGAGCGTTATTTTTTTAAAAAATACAGCTTTAATTTTGCATTGTAATACACTGTTAAAGCTACACATGCGTCTACTTTTGTTTGCAACTCTTTTGGTGCTTTGGATTCAACCCGTTGAGGCTCAAGAACCTGAAGAGGAAAATGAGCCTGAATTCGTAACTCAAAAACTGGATGAAGTTATCGTAAGCGCTACCAGAACTGTCAGGCAATTGTCTAGTCTTCCCCTTCCCGCACAGATAATAAAGAAGAACGAGATCGTAAATATCAATGCGATGCGTCTATCCGAACTGTTAAATGAGCAGACCGGACTGGTTACAGTTCCGGATTTTGGAGGCGGCGAAGGCATTCAGCTGCAAGGTTTAGATTCTCAATACACACTGATACTGGTAGACGGGGTCCCTCTTATTGGCCGATCTGCAGGTACATTAGACCTCAATCGTGTCAGTCTTGGGAATGTTAAGTCTATCGAGATCGTAAAAGGTGCATCCTCCAGTTTATACGGGAGTGAGGCTCTTGGAGGGGTTATAAACATTATCACCGAAAATCCAAAGACAGGATTGGGCGGATATCTTAATCACCGTTCCGGCACATTTAACACCAATGATACCGGCCTTAACCTGGATTACAAAAAAGAGAAGTTCGGGATCACCGGTTTTGTCAATCGCTATGAAACCGATGGCTACGACCTTAATTCAGATGATCCGCTGAATACAGTTGATTCATATGAGAACTATACCCTTACAACAAAAATCAAATATGATCTTGACGAGGACACAGAATTGATCGCCTCAGGAAGATATTTCACTCAAGATCAAAACACTATCGCATTGGAAGAATTCAATGGTGAAAGTTCAATAAATGAATGGAATACCAGGCTTTTCGGCCAACATGAATTCAATTCCAAATGGAGTAGTGCCCTTGAATTATATGGATCGGGTTATCGCGCCAGCGAATTGCTGGTCGATCAGGAAGGGGATCCTGTTACGGAAAGCGAATTCGATCAGCTTTTGCTTCGCCCCGAACTGCGTTCGACATTTAGCCCCGATGAGAAAACAGAGATCACCGGTGGGCTTGGAATGAATCATGAAACCCTTGACAGATCCGATTTCTCCTCAAAACCTATCTTTAATTCACCATATATTTTTCTTCAATACGATAAGACTTTCAACGAGAAATTCAACCTCATCCTAGGTGCACGTTTTGATGCTCACAGCGAATATAAATCACAATTCAGTCCGAAGGTCGCCATGCGATATGACCTTGGAAGAAACCTTGCGGTGAAGGGATCTGTGGGCTATGGATTCAAAGCCCCTGATTTCAGGCAATTGTATTTCAATTTTTCTAATGGGGTCATCGGGTATACCATCCTGGGCTATAACGCGGTTAGCGTTGTACTGCCGCAACTTGAAGAACAGGGACAGATCGCAAATATTCTTGTGCCGCTATCGGAATTTGACGGACAACTATCACCAGAGAACTCTGTTGCTGTAAACCTCGGGTTTGACTATAAGATCGACAGGTCATGGACCTTCGGAATCAACCTGTTCAGGAACTCGATCGATGATCTGATTGACACAAGGATCGTGGCCAATAAAACCAATGGACAAAACGTGTTCAGTTATTACAATATTAAGGAGGTCTACACTCAGGGGCTTGAATACAACATGAGTTGGCGTCCGAATCCCAATCTAAATATCTCTGCAGGTTATCAATTGCTGTATGCCAAAGATAAAGAGGCTGAACGAGCATTTGAGAATGGTGATGTCTATGCAAGGGAGAGCCCGAGCTCACCTGCCTTTCAGTTGGATGAATCTGACTACTTCGGATTATTTAACCGCTCGAGGCATATGGCAAACATCGGCCTATTCTATAATTACCCGAAATGGAAGGCAAATGCTAATTTAAGGGCTACTTACAGGAGTCGTTTTGGACTGGTTGATTCAAATGGAAATTCTTACCTGGATGAATACGACGAGTTCGTGGATGGTTACGCCATAGTTGACATTGCTATAAATAAAACCATTTTTAAAAACTATGAGCTGGGCGTTGGAATGGATAATGTGCTCGATTTTACAGACCCACAGAATCTGACCAATATCCCTGGCAGACTGATATACGGAACACTATCAATTAAATTTTAATCATATAATTAAATACTCATACTACAATGAAAACAATTAAATCTTTAATCTTACTCTGTTTGGTAATGCTTACTTTCAACGCATGCAGTGATGATGACGGTGGCAACAATGTGCTGCAGGTAGAAGTTGATACGGTCGCCAATTTGTTCGCCCCTCAAACCGGTGGACAGGGGCAACCCATTTCGGGTGAATTCACCAAATTCGACTTCAGCACTGGTGCTGTAACAACAAGTACAACTGAATGGGACATCGCTTTCCGTGGAACTTCAATCATCGTTAATGGAGGAGCTTCTCTAGGAACCCAGGACGAACCTGAAAGAACCGGAAACGGCGGGGCCTATATCGCAACAGGAACTATGAGCAGTATTGCTGCCGCTGATGCGAATTTGGTAGTTCAGGATTCAGACCAGGGATACGCCATTCCATTAGGAAGTGGTAATGGATGGTATAACTACAATCCCCAGGCTAACACCATTGAGCCGATCCCCGGAAGAATTATTGTGATACGCACACGTGATGGGAAATATGCCAAGTTTGAGATCCTGAGCTATTACAAGGATGCTCCGGAAGAGATAACCGCGGAAATCGCTGCTCAAGATTTGCGATACTACACTTTTAATTATGTGTATCAACCCAATGAGGGCGAAACTACATTCGAATAAGAACTGAGGATATGGACACAAGTTTTATCGATTATATACCGATAATAACAACCTTCTTTTCCTTCTTCTTTCTCAATGAGATAGTTTCTCATTACCGAAAGCGAAGAACACCTTATCTCCTCTGGTGGAGCATAGGAGTTCTTACCTTCGGGCTGGGAACGCTTGCAGAGAGCATACATGCCCTCTTTGGATGGAATACGATCAATTTGCGCCTCTGGTATATTGTAGGGGCCTTATTAGGTGGGTTCCCTCTAGCGCAGGGCTCGGTATATCTGCTTATGAATAGAGGATTCGCCAGGATATCTGCAACCTTGGTTGTTGGCCTGATCCTGGTAGCCTCGGTCTTTGTTTTATTAACACCGGTTTCAATCCCTGAAAATTTTGATTTCAGGCTTACAGGTGCGGTATTCAGTTGGGAATGGGTGCGTTATTTTTCTCCATTTATCAACTTGTATGCATTTTTATTCCTTGTGGGAGGAGCCTTATATTCGGCCAGGAAATATTATGGCCTTAATGATAAACAGGTTCACTTTAAAGGCAATATTTTAATTGCTGTAGGTGCACTCCTTCCCGGGATAGGCGGAACATTCACAAGAATGGGTTATGTTGAGGTGCTGTTCATCACTGAACTGGTTGGACTGGTTCTGATATACGGCGGATACCGCATGATAAAATCCAAAAACAGGGAAAAACGGCTGGTCAGAGCCGTAACCGAAACTTAAAAAAAGCCGCTCGATCGAGCGGCTTTTTTTATAGAAGCTTTACTTCTCCGTTCGAGAGTTGATATACAGCGCCTTTTATAGCTATCTCCCCGTTTTCTTCCATCTCTTTAAGGATAGGACTTTTCATTCGGATCCTGTCCATGGTGAGCAAGACGTTATTCTCAATAGAACGCTTCACGAATTCGGCGTTGAAGGAATTCATCTCACCTTCGACCTCTTCAGACGCTTTTCTAACAGCAGGCATAATATTGCTTAGCATGGAAGTTATATTTCCCAGTTCCACCTCATCACAAGCGGCTTTAACCGCACCACAGCTTTCGTGTCCCAGGACCAAGATCAATTTGCTGCCCGCTACTTTGCAGGCATACTCCATGCTCCCAAGAATATCCGTGTTTTCAAAATTTCCGGCCACGCGGGCTACAAATACATCACCAATAGCCTGGTCAAAAACCACTTCCACTGGAACCCGTGAATCTATGCATGATAGGATGACAGCCTTAGGGTATTGGCCCGTTACGGTTTGTTCCACCAGGGAAGCATGATCTATTGATTGCATATCATTGTTAATAAATCTACTGTTCCCTTCCATCAGGTCTTGCAAAACGCCATGAGGAGTTAATGCTTCCTGGATGCTTTTAGTTATGGCTGTATTCTTTATCATTCTTCTTGTTTTAAGTTGTTAATATTGTCTTTTATCCATTTCATGCATTCATTAAAATCGTTGAAGATGTGTTCTTCGGCCACGAGATCCGGAATGATATCAATCCTTTCCATCATATAACGGGGCTGATCGAGCACATCAACAAGTAATACGGTTATTCCCTGCCTTTCCAGATCAACGAGAATGTCCTCTAAGGCATACAGGCCCGACTGATCAACATACTGCATTCTGTCCATTCTTATCACCACAGCCTCGGCGCCCGGTTGGATCTGGTTTGCAAGCTGCTGAAAATTACTGGTGCTTCCAAAGAACAAAGGCCCTTTGATATGTTTTATAAACACCTTCTCTTTAAGACGATCAGGGAAATTAGCTTCATCAGACCAGGCTTCCTCTCTCAGAATTTTAACATCGGAACGGGTTCCGGTTAAATCTCCAATTGCCTTCATAAACATCAACGATGCTATCACCAGTCCAATTCCCACTGCATAAACTAGATTCCAGACAGAAGCAAGTATCATTACCGTAAGCATGATCATAACTTCCGAGCTCAGTCTTAACGGACCAATCTTGATGTCCTTCGGCAAACTCGGGATGGCTTTTAAACCCTTATAGTCCATTACGCCAATCCCAACCGTAATCAATATCCCTGCAAGGACAGCCGCAGGAATTTTTGAGGCAACTGGGCCCAGAGCAAGCAGAATGAACAATAACATGACTCCGGCTATCATCCCGGAAAGCCTTGTTTTCCCCCCGGAGTTGATATTGACCACTGTTCTGATGGTGGCTCCAGCTCCGGGAATTCCTCCGAAAACTGCCGCAATACTGTTTCCAATACCCTGGCCAACCAATTCCTTATTAGGCTTATGTTTAGTTTTGGTCATATTATCTGCCACCACCGATGTCAGTAACGAGTCTATAGCCCCAAGCAGTGCCAACGTCAGGGCCGTAAAGACATAAGGAGTTAAATTCCCTAACCTGAAACCGGTAAAGATTTCCATTACAGGGTAGGGAAACCCCTCAGGGATTTTCTCTATCGGCCTGTATTCGAACCCCAGTGCAATGGCAAAACCGGATACCACCACCAGGGCCACCAAAGTACTCGGAACAGCTTTAGTTATCCTTTTAAACCCATAGATAATGATGATGGTGGAGAGGGCTAAGATCAGTTCCAGCCAATTGATGTTATTCAATCCTCTCGGTAAAACCTTTATCGTCCCAATTACACCCGAGGCATTAGATGCTGCCAGTGCTTTGGCCTCGGTCATGATCTGTTCCTCCGTGATTTTCTCTGCACGGGAGATGGTTTCCTTAAAATTCTCCAGGACTAAAATTCCTTCACCAGCCTCTTCTTTCAAAATGTTCTCGAGGATTATTTCTTCCGCCATGGGTTTAAATCGATTCACATATTCGAGGTCTTCCCTGGGGTTATAGCCTATTGAAGGAAAAATCTGTGTGATCAGGATGATGATCCCTATCGCGGTCATGAATCCGGATACCACAGGATATGGAATATAACGGATATACTGTCCTAACCCGATTACCCCCAATCCAATCTGCATGATTCCCGCCAGGAGAAAAACTGTTAAAATAGCCGGTAATGCCTTATTGACATCTCCGTCGTTGGCTGCCACAATCCCGGCAATTACCACCATACTTACGGCGGTCATGGGTGCCGTAGGACCTGATATCTGAGTATTGGTGCCTCCAAAAAGGGCAGCGAAGAAACTTATAAAAATAGCGCCATATAATCCGGCACTAGGACCTAACCCCGACGAAACCCCGAAGGCCAGCGCCAGGGGCAAGGCAACGATCCCGGCAGTTATTCCCCCGAATGCATCACCTCTGATATTTGAAAATAGATCTTTCATTTGGTATTCTATAGATTGGTTATTTTTTTATGGTCTATGCTTTTAAGATATTCAAAAATTTACAAATGTTATCAGATTGAGCTGATCCCGGCCACCATTTTCAAAAAACTGATTCATATACCCCAATTCAAACCGCAGGGTCTTATTCAATCGATATCCTAACCCGCCATACAGACGGTTCCGGTCGAATACGGCAGATTCGGTGTTCAAAAAGATTTCGTTGTAAGCAGATAAATACCAAGGCCCGGTTTTGTTCTCATCTTTCTTCAATGGAATATTAATACTTAGAAAATAGCGAAAACGCATTCTAAAGTCGGACCTGATAAATCGTTGCTCGAACCTGTAGCGGTGAGTAACTTTAGATCTCCCAATATTCTGCGATGTAATGAATTGCTGATAAATCCTGTGCTCATTCAGTGAAATCTTTTCATCGCTGGCCGGAATATAATTCTCCGAAGCGATAAAACCATATCCCAACAGCAGGTTATGGTTCTCTTCACCTAAATTATACCCTAGCCCGGTTCGTAAAAGCAGTTGCTCTAAATCTCCGGCAGCATTATAATTTCTATACTGTACTTCATGATGCCAGTTCCAT
>JBFKFP010000080.1:0-12499 GCA_041618535.1 Flavobacteriaceae bacterium | reverse complement strand
TTTAACTGGTGTCCTGTGGTAATGGTAAAGGTGTTCGATTTCCTCAGTGCGATGATGTTGTTGTGCGTTTCAAGGGACGCGTCAACATCCTTGTATTGTTTTAACAGAGCATTCTCCAGGACTGCCCGGTTCACCGAGGCGAAATGATCAGACTTTTCTTCTATCTGGGCGGGAAAGTTTTCTAATGACGGGAACCTGTTATAATAATTATCCAGAGCCTCCAGCCTGTCCAGGTAATCACACATTAGAGGAGAGAAATATCCGGTTTCCCTGAATGTGATGGATTGTGTTGGCATAGTCAAGTTAGAAATCATGGGTAAATATACGGCCAATGATAATTTTATCTCCTAAATTTTAGTTAATTCGTTTTAGTGAATCAGGCTAAGCCTGTAATTTCCCGTCAAATTTTTTTCTATGATCCGTTACAGACTTTTACTTGTCCTATTTTCCCTTTTTAACCTTGTTGCATTCAGTCAATCTCTTCAATCGCCTTCCGAATTCCTTGGTTACGAATTGGGAAGCGCATTTTCAAGGCATCACCAGGTGGTTGACTATTTCAAGCATGTGGCCGAGGCCAATCCAGACCAGGTAAAATTGGTTCAATACGGTCAAACCTACGAGCGGCGACCGCTTTATCTTGCATTCGTGTCCTCGGCGGAAAATATCGGCAGGCTGGAGCAGATCAGGGAGAACAATCTGAAAAATGCCGGAGTTATTCAGGGAACGGGCTCTGATAAAACTGCCATAGTCTGGCTCAGCTACAATGTTCACGGGAACGAAGCGTCGAGCATTGAAGCCAGTATGCTTACCATTTTCAGATTGCTAACTGAAAAACAAGCCTGGCTTGATAATACGGTGGTTATTATCGATCCCTGTATAAATCCCGATGGAAGGGATCGCTATGCCAACTGGTACAATGAAACCGCGAGCATGCCCTACGATATCAACCCGGAATCAAGCGAACACAACGAGCCATGGCCGGGAGGCAGGGCAAATCATTATTTGTTCGACCTTAACCGGGACTGGGCATGGGCATCACAGATAGAATCACAATCAAGGCTAAAAGTCTATAACAAATGGCTGCCTCATGTTCATGTCGATTTTCATGAGCAGGGCATGAATGAACCTTATTATTTCGCGCCGGCTGCTGAGCCCTATCACGAGATCATCAGTGACTGGCAAAGAAGTTTTCAGGATCAGATCGGGAGGAATAATGCGAGGTATTTCGATAAGCAGGGCTGGCTGTTCTTTACCAAAGAACGCTTCGACCTGTTTTATCCGAGTTATGGTGATACTTATCCTACATACCTGGGTGCCATTGGGATGACTTATGAGCAGGCCGGACATGGCCGCGGCGGACTCGGTGTTCTTAACGATGAGGGCGTTGTGCTAACCCTTAAGGACCGGATCTGGCACCATACAACAACCGGACTTTCAACTGTTGAAATTTCATCTCTAAATGCTTCCCGATTAAACGAGGAATTCCGGAAATTCTTTAACACAGACGGCCTGAAATACAAAAGCTATGTCCTAAAGGGTAATCGGGATAAATTAGATGCGTTAAAATCGTTACTGGACAGGCATGAAATCAAATATGGAACTACAAGCAGCACCCGCATTTCCGGTTACAACTATCAGACCGGAACCAATGGAACCATGAGCCTTAATGGCAATAATCTTGTGGTCAGCACCAATCAGCCAAAAGGCAAGATGGTTAAGGTTCTTTTCGAACCGAGTGGCAAACTCAGTGATTCTCTCACCTATGATATCACGGCATGGAGCCTTCCATACGCATACGGCCTTCAGACTGTTGCCAGCACAACCCTCATCAGCAGTAATCAGGTTAAAGCCGATGTTATAAGCAATTCTGTTAACATGGAAGCAGTAGCATATATGACCGACTGGAAGAGTATGGAAGACGCCCGTTTCTTGACAAAACTCCTAAAAGAAAAATTCAAGGTTCGTTTCAATGATGAACCGATAACAACAGCGGGGATACGATTTGATAGAGGTTCGCTTATAATTTACAGAGGAGACAACAGGTCCAAATCGAATTTCGATAATGAGCTGGTTGTCCTTGCCAATGATCACCAGCGAGAATTGACCGCTGTGCAATCTGGTTATTCTTCCGGCGGGCCTGACCTGGGCTCACCAGACGTAAAATTGGTGAATCCCCATAAGATTGCCATGTTGTCCGGGGAAGGGACCTCATCGCTCAGTTACGGTGCCTTATGGCACTTTTTCGAACAGCAGCTGCATTATCCGGTTAGCTCGATAAACACCGATGATTTCGGTAATTTCAGAATCGATGATTACGATGTACTGATCATGCCAAGTGGGAACTACAGGCGTCTTTTGAACGAGGACAATATGAAAAAATTGACCAACTGGGTTGAGGCTGGCGGTAAACTCATAGTGGTGGACAGGGCATTGTCTGCTTTTGCAGGAAAAGAAGAGTTTAGTCTTAAATACAGCGAGAATGGTGAAAGTAATAAGGACGACAATCTTATTCCCTATACCGACAGGCAGCGTGAATATGCTAAAAATCTTATCACGGGGGCCATCTTCAAAACTGAAATAGACCATACACACCCTATGGCCTATGGCTACGATAAGTCTTATTATTCCCTTAAGCTGGGAAGCACTTCCTACAAACTATTGGAGGGGGGCTTTAATGTGGGCTACCTTGATTCCGATCCCAGACCTGTTAGTGGTTTCGCAGGATCTGAAGCGATTAAAAAACTTCCAAATTCCCTTGTTTTCGGGGAGGAACGCAAGGGACGAGGCAGTATGATCTACCTGGCGGACAATGTGATGTTCAGAAGCTTCTGGGAAAACGGTAAGTTATTCCTGGTAAATTCGATCTTCTTCGTCAACAACCAGGCGTATCGTCCTGATTAATCAGACAATTCGCCGTAAAGATCGAAATCGGAGGCGCCTGTGATCCTGATATTGTAGAATTCACCCGTTTTGAGATAGGTTTTTTCTGCGTGGATATGAACCTCGTTGTCAACATCTGGGGAATCGAATTCTGTTCGCCCAATAAAATAATCACCTTCCTTCCTATCGATCACCACCCTGAATGTTTTACCGATCTTTTTCTGGTTCATCTCCCATGAGATCTCGGCCTGAAGGGCCATGATTTCGTTGGCGCGTTCCTGTTTCACCTCTTCAGGGACATCATCGATAAGATTAAAAGCATGAGTATTCTCTTCATGACTGTAAGTAAAACAACCGAGCCTGTCGAATCTGGTTGCTCTAACCCACTCCTTCAGCAATTCGAAA
Organism: Flavobacteriaceae bacterium; assembly: GCA_041618535.1. Taxonomy (GTDB): domain Bacteria; phylum Bacteroidota; class Bacteroidia; order Flavobacteriales; family Flavobacteriaceae; genus SHLJ01. Next base: position 9,214 of record JBFKFP010000080.1, on the reverse strand, counting down.
TCAGCTTGTGTCTCACCCGGGTAGCCAACAATAAGGGTGGTCCTGATTGCCATCCCAGGCACATATTCACGGAATGATTTCAATAATCTGTTGGTCTTCTCCATGGTAGTCCCGCGCCGCATGCTTTTCAGTATTGGATCTGAGATATGCTGTAGCGGGATATCGATATAGTTACAGACCTTTTTCTCCTCCCTGATCACATCCAGAACATCCATCGGGAACCCGGTTGGGAAAGCATAGTGCAACCGTATCCACTCTATCCCATCAACTTTTACAAGCGCCTTAAGAAGTCTGGCGAGATTTCGTTTCTTATATATATCCAGACCATAATAGGTAAGATCCTGGGCTATTAGGATGAGTTCCATAACCCCCTCCGAAGCCAGCTTTTCAGCCTCGAGAACGAGTTCCTCTATCGGCTTGGAACGATGTTTACCGCGCATCAGTGGAATGGCACAAAAACTGCAGGGACGGTCACAGCCTTCAGAAATTTTCAAATAGGCATAGTTCTTAGGTGTAGTGGTGAGTCGCTCGCCTATTAACTCATGCTTATAATCAGCTCCCAGCGCCTTCAGGAGATTAGGCAGATCGGTTGTTCCGAAATATTGATCTACATTCGGGATCTCCTTTTCAAGATCGGGCTTATATCGCTCACTCAAACAGCCTGTGACAAAAACCTTATCCACCTCCCCACTCTCTTTTCGCTGTAACTGCTCAAGAATGGTATTCACGCTCTCTTCCTTGGCATTATTTATAAATCCGCAGGTATTGATCACAACAATGTTACCGTCCTGCTCATGAACAACCTCTTTATCGTTTGCCCTGAGCTGACCCATCAGCACTTCGCTGTCGTAGAGATTCTTGCTACAACCCAGCGTTATGACGTTTATCTTGTTCTTTTTAAGCGTTTTAGTGCGCATAGTCGGAAAATGATGTGCAAAGATAAGACCTTAATCAAAGCTTTTGTACATTTAAGCATCCTAATTAAAAATTGCTATGAGATCTTTCAGTTGGGTATTTGTTTTATTGGTGCTGTCATGGTCATGTCAGTCTAATGACGATGAGATCACACCTAATGACCCTGATAACAGTCTGGGAGACTATTACTTTCCTCCTGTGGGAGGTCAGGAATGGGAAACTGCTAACATAGGTGATTTGGGCTGGAATGAAAGTAATCTGACCGACCTGCTAAGCTTCCTGGAGGCGAACAATACCAATTCATTTATCGTTCTACATAAAGGTAGAATAGCGATCGAGGCTTATTTTAACGGGGCTTCAGCCAGCTCTGACAATCTCTGGTATTCAGCAGGGAAAACACTGGTCGCTTTAAGCATGGGAATAGCCCAGGAAGAGGGTCATCTTAACCTGGAGGATCCCTCGCATCTGTATTTAGGCAGTCAATGGACCAGCATGACACCACAACAGGAGAATGCGGTTAGGGTGCGGGATCATATCAGTATGACCACCGGGTTGGACTACACCAATATTTTCACGCAATTCTGTACGTTGCCAGCATGCCTGCTCTACCTTAATGAACCCGGAGCTTTCTGGTATTATCACAATGCACCTTATACACTAAGCCAGGACATAATAAGCGGAGCGACCGGTCAGTTCTTCGTGAATTATTTTAACGCTAAGATCAAGGATAAGATCGGGATGAACGGATTCTGGATTTCTGATAATTTCAACGTGATCTATGCCAGCACGGCCAGGAGCATGGCGAGGTTCGGGTTGCTTGTCCTGAACCGGGGAAAATGGAATACATCCGTTGTTTTAAATGATGAACAATATTTCGATGAGATGCTGAACAGCTCTCAATCCATGAACTCGGCCTATGGATATCTATGGTGGCTGAATGGGAAAAGCAGCTTCCGCCTGCCGGGGACAACAGAACTTTTTAACGGGAAGCTAATCCCGAATGCACCTGACGATCTGGTAGCCGGACTGGGATTCGCTGATCAGAAATTGTACGTGGTACCCAGCCAGGATCTTGTTATAATAAGAATGGGTGATGAAGCGGATACTGCGGAATTAGGACCATCGGCCTTCGATAATCTTTTATGGGAGAAGCTGAATTCGATTATGAACTAAGGCTGATCAGTTAAAGAAACTATCCACAAATTCAAACTTGTTGAATACCTGCAGGTCTTCAACGCCTTCACCAACACCGATATATTTGACGGGGATCTGGAATTGATCGCTAATGCCAATCACAACTCCTCCTTTAGCGGTGCCGTCAAGTTTGGTTACAGCAAGGGAAGTGACTTCCGTGGCTGCGGTAAATTGTTTGGCCTGTTCAAAGGCATTCTGACCGGTAGATCCATCCAGTACAAGAAGGACTTCCTGCGGAGTGTCGGGAAGAACCTTCTGCATAACGCGTTTTACCTTGGTCAATTCGTTCATAAGATTCACCTTGTTATGGAGTCGGCCGGCAGTGTCGATTATGACCACATCTGCATTTGATGAAACAGCGCTCTGAAGGGTGTCAAAGGCTACTGAGGCAGGATCGCTGCCCATGTTTTGTTTGACTATAGGAACATCTACACGATCTGCCCAGATCTGCAACTGGTCGATAGCCGCTGCGCGGAAGGTATCGGCAGCACCTAATATCACATTGAGCCCCTTGGCTTTGAACTGATGCGCCAATTTTCCTATGGTTGTGGTCTTGCCCACCCCGTTTACCCCAACAACCATAATGACATATGGTCCATCGGTTGTCGGAATGGAAAAATCGGATTCCTCGCCAACATGCGTTTCGGAAAGCAGTCCGGCAATCTCCTCTCTCAGTATCTGGTTCAATTCGTCGGTCCCAAGGTATTTGTCACGAGCCACCCGCTCTTCAATACGCTCGATAATCTTAAGGGTGGTGTCCACGCCCACATCGGAGGTAACTAAAACCTCCTCGAGGTTATCCAAAACTTCGTCATCCACCTTCGACTTTCCAGCAACAGCCTTGCTAAGCTTGTTAAAGAAGGTTGTTTTTGACTTTTCAAGTCCTTTATCGAGAGTCTCTTTCTTATCAGAAGAGAAAATCTTTTTAAATAATCCCATTAATCATGTTTTCATTTGGAGAGCAAAAAACCTGCCTAAGTCCCCAAGCTGTTAATTTGTCATTCGCGGGCTGTAAATATAAAAAAAGCTGCCCTCGTAACCGAGAGCAGCTCCTTATATATCTTGAAAATAAGTCTTATCCTTTTTTGAAGAAATCGTCGACCATCTCCGGTGACATGATCGTTTCAACGAACATATAAGCACCGGTTTTAGGTGATTTCACCATGTTGATTGCTTTGGTTAGCCTTTTTGACCCGGTCTGTAATGATGCAACTGCTTTCTTTGCCATGATTTCCTATTTTGAAGAGAACTGGTCTCGAATTACTTGATTTCTTTATGAACGGTCATACGCTTTAGTATAGGGTTGAACTTTTTCAATTCAAGCCTGTCTGGCGTATTCTTCTTATTCTTTGTGGTAATGTAACGCGAAGTTCCTGGCATGCCAGACTCCTTGTGCTCCGTGCACTCTAAAATTACCTGAACCCTGTTTCCTTTCTTGGCCATAACTTAATAATTCCGCTTTGTCCTGATTACTTGATGAAACCTTTCTGCCTGGCATTTTTCAAAGCCGCAGAGATTCCGATTTTGTTGATCGTTTTCAAAGCTGAAGTCGATACCCTGAGGGTGATCCACTTATCTTCTTCTGGAATGTAAAAGCGCTTTTTGATCAAATTGGCATCGAAACGACGCTTTGTCTTGTTCATCGCATGCGATACATTGTTGCCGACCATCGCTTTCTTTCCCGTAAGTTCACAAACTCTTGACATGACTTCTTGCTTTAAAAATATAGCTTCCTTTAAACGAGCTGCAAATTTACAAATTCTTTACAATAAGGCAAACTAATAATTCACTTTTTCGTAATTTCCTTCAGCATCATTTCCAGGGCTTTATTAACAGACTTGTTGATCACTTTGAGTCGGTGGTTGCCCATTTGGAATTCCTCGGCATAAGTACCATCGGGTGTGGCAATGCCTATACAGACTGTACCGACTTCTGCATCCGAATCACCTTTGGCAGGACCCGCATTACCGGTGGTTGAGATGGCGTAATCTGAGCCGAAGATGGCATTCGCCCTTTCGGCCATGGCTTTGGCTACTTCCAAGCCTACTACCGAATGCTTTTTGATCAGTTTCTGATCAACTCCCAGGATATCGGTCTTCGCGTCAGTACTGTAACTCACAACACTTCCCTTAAAATATTTAGAGGCTCCCGGGTGGGAGGTGATCTGGTGGGCGATCTGTCCGCCGGTACAGCTTTCAGCTGTTGCCAGGAACTGGCCTCGCTGCAACAGCTTCAGCCCTATTTGTTCTTCTATGGTATGTTCATCTTCAAAACCGAAAAAAATATCCTGGATATGTGGCAAAAGCTTCTCTATCTCGGCATCTACGCCGCCAATTACTGTTTCCCTGTTTTCTCCCCTGGCTGTAAGGCGCAAGCGGACACGCCCCAGGCTGGGGAGATAGGCCAGTTTGATAAAGTCGGGCAAATTGTCCTCCCACTCCTCTATCCTCGCTGCTATCATGCTCTCTCCCAAACCATAGGTCAGGATTGTTTTATGATATATTACCGGAAGATGAAGGTTTTCCCTCAATCTCGGTATGACCTCCTTCTCCATCAGGTCCTTCATCTCGTAAGGCACTCCAGGAAGTGAGATGAAGACCTTCTCTTCTTTCGGTATCCACATGCCTGGAGCGCTTCCGTGGTGATTCATAAGAGCAGTGGCCTTAGAAGGCACCAATGCCTGGTCGATATTCATCTGCTGCAAAGGCCTTTTGATATATTTCTCCCATATCCGTTCTATATTCTTCAGAACAGCCTCGTCCCTTACCAGCACATCATCGAAATACTCAGAAAGGGTGGTTTTGGTTATATCGTCCTTAGTAGGACCCAAACCACCGGTGATAATGATGATATCGGCATTGCTTTCTGCCTCGGATAAGGCTTTAAGGATATGTTCACGATCGTCCTGAACAGAAGTGATCTGGTAAACCTGAATTCCGATTGAATTGAGCTGCTTGGCTATAAAGGCCGAATTGGAATCGATAATCTGGCCTATCAGGATCTCATCACCTATGGTGATAATCTCGGCCTGCATCAGAGATTGAAATCTTCTTTAAGTTCCTGGATCGCCCTGGATATGGCCTCCAGTACGTTGTCGAGTTTACCCGTGATGTCCTTATCGCGCTGTTCGAATTTTCCCCAGTCCTGCACTTCGATAAGGTCTTCGAGAACGCCAAGGTCGAATAGGTCGATTGTAGGTTTCATCTTATGGGCTGCCTTATATGAAGCCAGGTAGTCTCTGCTATCCACGGCTATTTTAAGCTGTCGGGCATCTTCAGGAACCTCCTCCAGAAATGTAGTGACCAGGGTTTCAATAAAATCAGTGTCATTGTCTGATAAATCTCTGATCTTGTCCAGTTTGTAGTGTTGTTCCATTTATTTTACTGTTATTGAGAACATTTCTTCGTTCTCTAAATATCCTTTCAGTTTGTCGTTAGCAATTACCTTGCCAACCCCCGAGGGCGTACCCGTAAAGATAATGTCTCCTATCTTCAAAGTAAAATATTTTGAGACATATTCGATCAATTCATCTATTTTCCACAACATTAAGCTGGTATTGCCGTCCTGTACAACCTGGCCGTTCTTTTCCAGCCTGAACGCAAGGTTATCTGGATCTCCCAACTTCGTTTTGGGCAACCATTTCCCGATCACGGCCGAACCATCAAAGGCTTTCGCCTTCTCCCAGGGCAGGCCCTTGCTTTTTAGCTCCGATTGGGTATCCCTGGCGGTAAAATCGATGCCCAGCCCTATTTCATCATAATACTTTGAAGCAAATTTACGGTCAATATATTTCCCGATACGGTTTATTTTCACCAGGACCTCCACCTCATGATGCACATCATTTGAAAAATCAGGGATAAAAAAGGGTTGTTTTTTAAGAAGGATAGCCGTATCCGGCTTCATAAAGACCACTGGATCTTTTGGTCGTTCATTAGCCAGTTCCTCTATATGTTCGGTATAATTACGTCCGATACAGATAATCTTCATGCTAATCGAGCTTGTTATTGAATTGACGCAATTTGACGGCGGTGAGCACTTTCTTTGTGTAGAGGGGAAAATCTGCATTCAAGAGCCATCCGAAGTAGCCCGGCTCTTTCTCTAGCACATCTGCTACTGTCCTTCCCTTATGTTTTCCGAAGGAAAAAGTCTCCTCACCCTCCCCGTTTATAATGATAAAGCCGGCAAAATCGGCGAATTTCTTTCTTGAGCTGAATTCTGACAGGAATTTGATGTCGTTCTCAAGCCGTTCATAGCGTTCAATTTGGGCTTTAAGCACCTCGTAAGTGGCCCTTGTATCAGCCTCGGCGCTATGGGCATCATCCAGCTGCTTGCCGCAATAGAATTTATAGGCTGCAGAGAGGTTACGCTGTTCCATGCGGTGAAAGATGGTCTGAACATCAACCGCCACCCGGTTTTTCATATCGAAATCAACACCGGCCCTCAGTAGTTCCTCTGCCAGCAATGGGATATCAAATCGGTTGGAATTAAAGCCTCCAAGGTCAGAATCCTTTATGATGTTGTAAATCTCCTTGGCCAGTTCCTTAAACTTAGGCTTATCAGCCACATCGGCATCAGAAATCCCATGAATGGCCGTCACCTCGGGCGGGATTGGCCTTTCTGGGTTAACGAGCCATGTATTGTGTTCCTCCTTACCATCGGGGTAAACCTTCAGGATAGAGATCTCGACTATACGGTCATGGGAAATATTAACACCTGTGGTTTCCAGGTCGAAGAAGCAAATAGGTTTGTTGAGTTTAAGTTGCATTTGAATAATAGCATTTTGAAGTTCATTCAGAACCCCAGCAAAGGTACATCAAATGATTAAAAATATTAGAGTCTAAATCTCCCGATTCGGATCCCAGCCTTCGAGATAGTCCTTGACTGCCTTAACAAATTGTCCGCCCAAAGCACCATTTACTACACGGTGGTCGTAAGAATGCGACATGAACATCCTGTAACGGATGCCGATGAAATCGCCTTCGCTGGTCTCAATCACCGCCGGCACCTTCCTGATAGCGCCGAGAGCCAAAATACCCACCTGCGGCTGGTTGATGATAGGCGTACCCATAATGCTGCCAAAAGTACCTACATTGGTAACCGTATAGGTGCCGTCCTGTATGTCGTCGGGGTTGAGTTTACCGGTGCGTGCCCTAAGGGCCAGGTCGTTCACCTTCTTGGCCATGCCCACCAAATTCAACTGGTCGGCATTCTTGATGACCGGCACAATAAGGTTGCCATCGGCAAGGGCTGTCGCCATGCCGAGGTTGATATTCTTCTTAACGATGATCTTTTCTCCTTGCACCGAGATATTCATCATAGGGAAATCCCTCAAAGCCTTTGCTACGGCTTCCATAAAAATTGGAGTGAAAGTCAGCTTCTCGCCTTCCCTTTTTTCAAATCCGTCTTTTACCCTTTGCCTCCAGTTCCAGATCTTGGTCACATCGGCCTCTATAAACGATTGCACATGCGCAGAAGTCTGTATAGAATCTATCATATGCTTGGCAACCAATTTACCCATGCGTGTCATTTCGATGATCTCGTCTTCTCCAGATGGAACCACCGGTTGTGCAACTTTCGGCGATGCAGGATCAGCCTGCTGTGTTCCGTTTGACTGCACATGATCCACGTTAGGGCTGGTTGAAGGTGCAGATGGCTGCCGATTACCCAGGTAAGCCAAAATATCATTTTTGGTCAATCTCCCTTCTTTGCCAGAGCCCGGAATGGTATCCAGTTCTGCCTGTGAAATTCCTTCCTTTTTTGCAATGTTCCTGACAAGAGGAGAATAGAAACGATCTCCGCTTGAAACCGGGGCTCGGACCTGCTGCTGAATACCAGCTAGTTCGGTTTCCAATTCTTCGGCCTGCTCAGGCACCTCTAATTCGGGTAGCTCGGGTTCTTCCACCGGGGCTTCTGTCTCTGATCCGGTCTCGACCTCAGATTCGGTCTCGATTACCGCCAGAATCTCCCCAACCTTTACTACATCGTCAACATTAAAACGCTTTTCGAGCAAAACTCCTTCTACTTCACTCGGAACTTCGCTATCCACCTTATCGGTTGCGATCTCGAGAACAGGTTCATCCAACTCTATCTTCTCACCAACCTCCTTTAGCCAGGAAGTGATGGTAGCCTCAGCCACGCTCTCGCCCATCTTGGGAAGTTTTAACTCAAACTTTGCCATTTTTCTAATGAAATTGCTCTAATCAGGTTTCCAGATGCAAAATTAATCAAAAATCAAAGATTCGATTGTATTTTCTTCAATATTTCAGTCCCAGAAAATCACCTGGCCAAGGCTATCAGCATCCCGGCTGCCTAACATAAAGTTCCCTCCAGGAGGCCGAATCATAAACAAAATATCCCTGCTTTCTGAGTGACTTTCCATGATTGCAAGTATCTTATCGAATTCTATTTCCGAGGCGTCAAAAACCACCTCTTTACCTTCAGTTTCAGATGGTAATTCTTCCAGGTGGCTATATGCTATCTTCCTGACCTCAGCCAGCCTTTCCGGCAATTCACCACCGAGGTAGATCCCGGAATCCGGATCGGCATGATCAACTTCCCTGTTCCGTTTAAAGACCGACATAAACAGCAGCCCTAACTTTGCGACAGTGTTGAAAAGCAGGTTAGGCTTGAAATGTTTTTTGTAGAAAATATACATGGCACCATAAAATCGTTTCAGGTAATCCAGGTTCTTTAAGGTGCTCTCCCCCTTAAAATGCAGGAGTCGGTTCGAGCCAAAATACCAGTTTACATAGCCTTTTTTCAGAAGGGTAAATGACATATCCACATCTTCACCATACATAAAGTATTGCTCATCAAAACCGCCAATCTCTTTATAGACCGACGTCTTCATCAGCATGATGGCCCCAACCAGGATATCGACAGCAGCGGTCTCGGTTTCCTTGATATGGTCTGAATAATAACCTTTTGCCGAACCTGTTAATTTTCGCAGAGCTACCCTAACGGCAGGGACATTTCTCTTACTCTCGGGAAGGAACCTTCCCGAGCCGTCGATCAGCCGGCAACCAAGCGCCCCAAGATTTTCCCTGCTTTCAGCAAAATTCAACATTTCTGAGAACAGGGTCTCCGGTACTACGGTATCGGGATT
>JBFKFP010000079.1:0-12520 GCA_041618535.1 Flavobacteriaceae bacterium | reverse complement strand
TCCCCGCCACTTATTCATGGATTCAGGATTTCTCGATCACGCTTACCAGGATAAGCCATTCCCGATTGGAGCTGGCCAGACCATCTCTCAACCTTTCACGGTGGCATATCAAACCGAATTGCTCCAGGTAAAGAAAGGCGATAAAATTCTCGAGATCGGAACCGGGAGCGGATACCAGGCAGCTGTACTGATTGAAATGGGGGCCAGGGTTTACAGCATAGAGAGGCAACAAAGCCTTTTTAAAAAGACCAGTAAGTTCTTACCGAAGCTTGGTTATAACGCAAAACGACTGGTATTTGGTGATGGTTACAAGGGCCTTCCTGATGACGCCCCCTTTGACGGGATTGTTGTTACCGCTGGTGCTCCCTATGTCCCCAAACCGCTTTTAGAGCAACTGAAGGTAGGGGGAAGACTGGTGATTCCAATCGGACAGGATTCACAGCGAATGACGGTTTTCACAAAAACCGCGGAAAAGGAATTTAAAAAAAAGGAACTGGATTATTTCAGGTTTGTACCGCTTATAGGGGACAAGAGTTAAGACCTGATCCCTAAGGATTTTCGATCCGAGTTCGGTTTCAGATTTTTTATAAAATATTTCAAATATGGGAAAAAGCTTTATGATTTTAATAGCTTGGTTGCTGGTTACCGGTTTTGCCCGGTCGCAGAATGCCGACCAGGAGGCTTTGGCCTATGCTAAGGCTTCATTCAATGAATTATACGAGTTTTTCAGCCTGCCTAATGATTCCAATTATCCCGAACAGCTCGAGCCCAATATGCAGTGGTGTGAAAAGGCTTTTGGCAGGAGAGGGTTTACCACCAGAAGACTGGGCACAGGCACTGTCCCGCTCCTGCTGGCTGAACGCTCTTATCCCAATGCAGAGAAGACAGTGCTGGTATATTTACAGATTGATGGCCAGCCGGTCGATATCTCAAAGTGGTTTCAAAAAGACCCGTATGTACCGGCCCTTAAAGCTTTAAACGCTAATGGGGAATGGGTAGAGATGAGCTGGGCCACGCTTGAAAATGATTTCGATCGGGACTGGAGAATTTTTTCGCGCTCTGCTTCAGATGCCAGGGGACCTGTGATGATGTTTCTGAAAGCGATGGACCTCATCAATGATCAAAACCACATGCCCAACTTCAACCTCAAAGTGATCATGGATTTTGAAGAGGAGCTGGGGTCACCCCAATTACCTTCAGCTGTTAAGAAGTTCAAAGAGGAGCTCGCTTCAGATATGCTCGTGATCTTTGATGGTCCGAGACATTTATCAAATCAACCCACCCTGAGCTATGGTGCCAGGGGAATAGCAACTATATCGCTTGAAGTATTCGGCCCGAGAACGCCATTGCACAGTGGTAATTATGGCAATTATGCCCCAAATCCGGCTATACGGCTTTCAAGGTTACTGGCAAGCATGTGGCATGACGACGGACGCGTAGCTATTCCCGGATGGTATGACGGGATAAAATTAACTGAACAGCTTAAGTCTGTTCTCAGGCAGGTTCCTGATGATGAGCAACAGATACGGAAGGATTTTGGGATAGCCACAACGGATAATATAGGTGATAATTTCCAGGAGGCCATGCAGTATCCTGCTCTGGGTATACTGGGGCTGGAAGCCGCCTGGGTGGGAAAAGAGCGAAGAACTATAATCCCGGCATCGGCCATTGCAGAGCTTAATATTAGGCTGGTCAAGGAAACGGATGGAGAGCGCATGGTTGGCTTGCTCATGAATCATATTTTGGACCAGGGCTACCATCTCATCGAAGGAGAACCGTCTGAGGAGGAACGCATGAAATATGAGAAGATAGCGAGGTTCAATGCCGAGATATCCTACGGAGCTTTCCGTACCGAGTTCGATTCTGAAATAGGTGAGTGGCTTAGACGCGGAATGAGATCCGCATTCGGACGTGATCCCATCCAGATTCGAACCATGGGCGGCTCAATTCCTATTTCACCCTTTGTGATTACCTTGAATATACCAGCTGTAGGTGTTCCAACCGTTAACCCTGATAACAATCAGCACAGTCCTAATGAAAATCTACGGCTTGGAAATTACGTTGACGGAATTAAGACCATCGCGTCCATACTAAAGCAACCTTTATAAAGTTTTGGAGCCTCGATTTAATCAGGAATTAGTATCCTGAAATACTGACGGCCGATCCAGCTGTTATGCCCCTTATCCCAGGTGCCATAGTGGCCATAATCGGATAGCCCGGATGCTGTTGCTCCCCAGGTTCCCGCAGAGATCAGATAGTCATCTTCAAATACGTTCTGAGGCTTTTGATTGGTGCTGTATTCTTCATATAATACCAGTTCAACCCTATTGAGATTACTGGACATTTTCTGAATTAAATAAGATGAATAGCGATGATCGGAATGATCACCCGGATTACGGATCGTATCAGTTTCAGCGATGTGAAAACGGATAGTTGCCTCTGATTGGTGTTCTTTTAATATCAGTGTTCTTAAAGTGGTTCTGAGGTCGTTGGCATCCTTGAAGATAGTTGAGCTGTCAATGGTGTGGATATTCTTGACTTCCCCTTTGATAAATTTTTCTATGCTCTTATTAGCATGAACAGGATAGCCGGGGCCTTCAAGATTTCCATCCGGTAACCTCAGGAAGTAAATTATGGCTCGGCCATACTGCATCCGCTGCAGGGGGTGACCGTTGACAGTCAGCTCCGATTCAATAAGCTGATGCTTCTGAGGTGGCCATGTTTCCAGGGAATTGACCAGGAACCTGATAGCTCTTAAACTACCTTCTTCCCGTGCCTTATAATAGGTATTAAATCCCGTTCCCTGTCCGGCATCACCTGCCGTGGTATGCAAGAATATCACTCTCCTGGCAGAATCCTGCAGACTCTTGTAAGCATTCGGGTTCATAAATAACTGCCAGTCATCAGGATGAGCAGATACATAGACATCGGTTTCCTGTGCCTGCAGATCATTTAAACAGAAGAAGGACAAGCACATGGACATGATCAGCAAAATGGTCATGAGAGACTTCATGCTTCAAAAGGTACACAATTTCAATAATACTTAAATCCTATCATGTTGAAGTGGAGTAGGGTAAGGGAAGCAATAATCAAGGCTAGTATGATGATCACATCCTTCAACTTACCAATGATACTTAATTCCTTATTAGTAACTGTTTGCCATAGACCGAAAGGAGCCAGGCAGCTTAAAGCAAAAGCAAGTGTAAATATTAAAAGCACCAGTTTAAGAATGAATGGTATGCCGTAATCAGTCATCTGATCGGCATAGAAAGCACTGATTACAGCTACACCTACCGCCCCTAATGCGTAAAGGAATGCCGTTCCATATTCCCATTTTGCGATCCATTCAGGACGGACTGCCTGCTTGACACCTTTGTTTTTAAGATAGCGGATACGGATAGGATGGACCAACACATGAATGATGAGAATGATCATACTGATGATCAAGCCGAATTGGAGCACCCTCTTAAAGAGATACCAGGGTACACGCTCGTACGAATTTACACCGGTAAATATTTCATAGGCTTTCCCTTTATCATCAACTTTAAATTGCATTTTGTAGGTGCTTTCCGGTTTAATTGACTGAAACAAATGTTTTTCAGCATCAATCATGACAAATTCTTCACCTCTTATATCCATTATTCCCCCGCCTTTGTAAGATACCCACTGCTCGGTTGTGAAACTTCCCAGGGCTCTTGCAAATTTCTCAAAAGTGGCTTTAGGATAGTTTTTCTGCTTATAACGACCGATATAATTCTTCGCAATAGCATCAAAGTTATCCGGTGGCCTAAGTGGCAGTATATTTCTTTCTTTTTGACCTAAAATAGTGTCGAGTACCGGCATCATTACATCATATCTGAAACCACCGGCATCCTTACGGTTGTTGTGGGTCAGAAAAAAACCTGTTCCGGTTTCCGGAATCAGGACCATTATACTCAAGAACCCCAATTGACCACCGGTATGTTCAAGAGAACGCCTGGTGGTCCACATATTTTCAAAGAAGGCATAGCAGATACCGTATTTGGTTTGTTCAGATCCATATTGCTGCGTGGTCAGGAGTTTAAATCCTTCAGGCCCTATAATGGTTTTACCCTTAAATGCACCTCCGTTCAGCAGCATCAGCATATAATTGGTCATGTCTGCCGCATTTGAGACTATTCCGCCTCCCGGCGTTGTGTTGGTATAATCCCTTGGCAGGTATACCTGGTTTCCATTTTTCCATACGTAACTTCGGGCCAATTGTTTCTTTAACTCAGGTGGAAGGGGCTGAGAAAGATCTGTATTATACATTTCCAATGGCTCCAAAATATTCTTCCTGATATACTCCTCGTAAGCCATCCCGCTTATTTCCTGGATCAGGTAACCTGCCAGGGCGAAACCAAAATTAGAGTAACTATGAACAGTACCGGGTTTATGTACCTGGTCAGGCATTTGATACCGTGCCAATTCTTCGAGAGGAACAACGTCCTCTGCCCTCAGAGCTGCATCTCCTGTATCGGTAAGATCGAATCCGGCCGTATGAGTGAGTAACTGATGAAAGGTAAATGGATCATCCTCCAGAAACTCAAAATTGTCATCGGGTAAATAGATCGATACAGGGACATGCAAATCCAATTTCCCCGCTTCCACAAGTTGCATGGCCGCGAGTGCTGTAAAAGTTTTGGTAATGGAGGCAATCCTGAAACCTGTTTTGGCCTTGTCAACCGGAATCTGGTCCTCAATATTAGAGAATCCATATGCCTTGGTAAAAACTTGTACTGAATCTGTTATTATCGCCGTCGAGAGGCCTGGCACATGATATTTTTCCATCCCATCCAGCACCAGGGAGTCGATAAAGGCCTCGATGCCTTCAACTTTGTTAGGCTGAATGCTAAGACTGTCGGGTTGAGAAATTGAAATTGCAGGTAAAAGAATAGAGATCAGGAGCAACTTTGCGAAAAGCTGTCTCAGAAATTTCATGATGTCTTGTTTTTTGATTGATTGCTTTAGGAAGGTAGTGCTTTTCACTAAATAATCCAATAATCTTCGATTACTTCTGCCAAATGTCAAATTTAATTCTTTGTTCTCAGTTCGGCTTTTCTCATTGGCATTCTATCTATCAACTCAAAGATCTTCGCGGGTTTCAGCGGTCGGGTTCTCGCCAGTTTAACAGAACCATCCAACCCGATCAATTTAACCTGAAACCCATCACGCTTTATTCGACCGCAATTCCAGCTTCTGGCCTGGAACGCTCTCAGGGATTCCCATTCAAGTTGATTGCATCCTTCATTGGTATTCTTAAAGATCAGAAGTTTACGATCTTCAAATTCGGGTTTCAATTTCCTGAAAACATTGATTTGTTCTAATAGATCGGGGTTGTTATCATCTTCTGCCTCTAAGACAAGGATTCGGTTTTTCCATCTTAGTGTTTCGAGATCCTGTGCGAAAAATGATGGAGAATTCAACAGTAGCGAAATTATTAAAAGGAGTTTATTCAAATACATCAGGAATACCGGTTTCCAGATTATCGAGGCTTTTTGTATTCTTCTCGGCCCAATAGGCCTTTAAGCCTTCTTCACCTTTATTTTTGGCCCAATCTTCAAGCAGGGTGCGTTGACCTTGATAAGTATATTCCGGAACTCCAAATCCGCAGGAGGTCTGAACCAATTCAACCTCCAATTCAAATATCTGCCGGGCACCGGGAATATCCGGGAATAATTTCATGTATTCAATAAATGATGCATCAGGGTCATGAAATATCCTGGCCTGCCCATAAAGCCTGAGTATCATCGGATTTCCTTCAAATGCGCAGAACATTATGGTCATACGCCCGTTTTGAAGTACATGAGCCGCTGTTTCGTTCCCACTTCCGGTAAGATTCAACCAGGCAATTTTGCCAGGTGATATCACCCTGAAGGTATCCATGCCTTTGGGTGAAAGATTCACACTGCCTTCGTCCGGTGCAGTTCCAACGAAGAACATCCTTTGATTATGGATAAAATCTATTTGTCTCTGGCTTAATTTTTTAGTT
Organism: Flavobacteriaceae bacterium; assembly: GCA_041618535.1. GTDB lineage: Bacteria > Bacteroidota > Bacteroidia > Flavobacteriales > Flavobacteriaceae > SHLJ01. The sequence continues at coordinate 6,510 of JBFKFP010000079.1, read as the reverse complement.
CGTTTTCCCATGTTTTATGTATTAATCGGGAAGAAATTTTTTGGGAATAGGGTTTTCGGCCGACTCCTGAGTCCAGTAAATATTTATTATCCACCATCTTTCCCCGTCATTCATAAGTTGAATGCTGTTAATACCCCTCATAAATGGCTCTTCATCAGAGGCGCTTCGGAATGCTTCATAAGTGCTGAAAACATGCGCAAGGTTTCCGAACTCCTGGGCGGTTCTGTGAATCTCGGTTTCAAAGAAACCATTTTCGGCCAGCCACGGACCAGAGCGCTCTATGTAATCATCAGGGGTGAGATAGCGAGCTCCGAAAATGCCTTCCTGGTTTTTCCCCGATGGAATAAGCCTTGCATCAGGGTAGAACAGAAAACGAAAAAATTCCCAGTCTCTTTTAACACCCTTTTCACCCGACACCGTGGCGTAAAGCGCATCGACGATGTTATCGAGTGTGCTGACCTTCTCCAGGTATTGCCCGTTTTCCTGAGAAAAAATATTGTTGGTGAGGCAAGTAGTAAGTGCGAAGATGAGAAGAAGGATTCGCATAGAATAATATTTTATTTAAAATTAATCAATAAATTCTAAAAATTTCAGTCCGAAGATGAGGGCATCTCCCCTGAAACCATCCTGGTAAGACCTAACATAATCCAGCCTCAGGAATCTGAATTTTTTCAGGCCTATGTTATCAAGGCCGATGCTGAATTCATAATAAGGTTTATTTCCGATGGTGGACAAAGCATGTGCCCCGACGATCATATTAAAATTGAGTTTGTTCAATCCGGGTATCTTTCCTACTATGAACCCCTTAAAGTCGTGCTCGGCATGGAATTCAATAAACTCTGAATTCGTGCTCAGTTCATAATAGGGAAGATTATTGAAAACATTGGTGTAATTGGTCCGGGTGCCAATATGTGTCTGATTTCCATTGAAATGACGATAATCGGTAAATGCTATATCATCAGCATTGAAAAATGATCCCACCTTGAGATTATATCGAAAGTTACCCTTGTTCCCGATATCGAACGACTGCCAGATACGAGCCATGAACATCTGGTAATTGTATTGATCTTCTGAAGAACCAAATCCGGATTCGAACCTCAGTCGCAATCTCGGGAATCTCGGATCGCTGATATTGAATTTACTATCAGGATACCGCATATAGGTCTGACCGAAAGTAATTGTTCCCCCAAAAATGACTTTAAAGATGTTATGGGGCCTGAAGGGCGAAATTCCGAAGGCTTCCTCCTCTAAAGGGTTATTGCTGGTAAAACTGTCATCAGTTTCGTCTATCAAACGGTATCTGGAATTGTTAAACAGACCTTCCCGCCTCTCAAAACCTAAATTCGAGAAAAATCTAAACCCATTAAACCACTCTTCCGAATAGGCAAGTTGAATGTATTTCCTTTCATAAATCTTCAGGAAATTATCCTCAAAGAGAAGGCTGCTAACCGTATTGATAAGGGGTTCAATCGGATTTTCCCTATTGAACTGCGTGGTGGTAACCCCTCCGTTTAAACCGAGAAATGGCCGGGTGATATTATTGAACTTGAGGACCAACCTCGTATTAAAACGAAATCGTTCGTCTGCAAGGCCGTAATCGAGTTGTGAGATCATCTCGAAATAGCGGTTGAACTCGTCGTAATTTTTCCGGTATTTAATCCAAAGGCCCGGCTTCCATCCCTGCACTGTATTATAGCTCAACTTTGAAACAGGCCCTCCAACAGACAAATAGCGATCTTTATAAGAATTCTGAAAATTATAACCTGTAAAGAGATTACCCGGCCTGAACTTATTACTCCTCGCATCAATGGAATCGAGGTATGGTTTAGATTTTCTTAAAATCTGAATACTGTCTTTTTTCAGGTAGTCGGTCTTTTCCTCGATGGTTAATGGCACAGGTCTTTCCGTAAGCCAGAATACAGAATCCTTTTTGTTGGCCTCCTTTTGAAAGGAGAGGATCTCTTTTGAGAACGTCTTCGGCTTGAATTCAGGATCCAGAACATAATTGCTGTAGACCGCTGTAAAGCTTCCATCACCCTTGATTCCGAAGATACTGTAGCTAAAGTCGATCTTCTGCGAGATCAACACCCAGATCTGATCGCTTTCTGAAAATGAAAACCGCTGATTCAGGCGGATGACATCAGCAGGAGGAATCTGGGCTTGTTCCCCTGTTATATCCAACTCGAGCGCATAGATTGACCATTGGTCTTCAACAATATAAATAGTTCCTTTAAAGATGCGGTCATTCTCGCGACGCGGAATAACCCTGATCTTATTGATCAAGTTACCGTTCTCGTCATAGCTGATGCCTTCAAGTTCGTAGCGATAATAACTAAAGGCATAATCTGCGATTGGTGAAACGATCTGGTTGCCGAGCTCCACTGTGTTCCTGTAGAAGTTGAAGTCGACATCGCTGGCCGTATTAAAACTAAAGCCGCTGTCATCTCCACTTACCTTGGAAGCCTGGATACGCTCATAGAGATCATCCGGCTGTTGAAATGAGATGTCTGAAATGGTCTCAGACAGGTATATGATGCCACTGCGCGTTGAGTCCAGTCCGCCTCCTAAGTCCCCAAGATCCTGCCCCATAATCTTCTCGGGCGCATCTTTGATCCTGATCAAGCCACGAGAATAGAATTTAGCCTGGTATGACCCAATTTTTTGCAGCATGTTCCTCCGGTTTGCGATGGCCAACCTTATAATGCGATTAGCGGGGTTCTCCTCGGCTGTAATAACGACTTCATCGAGAGAGAATCTGTCCGTCTGCATGACAATATCGAGATTTACGGGGAATGATTCTGAAGACAAATCCTTACTTACTGTTTTGTAACCCAGGTATTTAAATACCAATATGCCTTTTTGATCTTTTTTGAGAGACAGTTCATATTCACCATCGGCATTAGAAGTGGTCCCTATAAAAGAATTCTGAAGATAAATATTTACGGTGCTTAGCGGATCACCATTCGAATCGGTAACGGTTCCTTTTACCTGGGAGAATGATCCTGATATATTCAGAATGAGAAAAAATATGAACCAGAAATACCTCATGGGGTCATTGAAATAATTGATGTTCTTAGCTTCTGGGGTCCGTCGGGAAATACCCTCAGGACCTGAAATTCTTCTTGATGCGATCCAGGTCTCTTTTGATGTCCCTGTCTTTTATCGAGTCTCGTTTATCGTAGAGCTTTTTACCTTTTGCAAGGGCAATTTTAAGTTTAGCTAACCCATTTTCATTGATAAACAGCAATAGGGGTACGATCGTCAGACCCTTGGTCTGAACCTGGCCCTGGAGGTTTTTAAGCTCACGTTTATTCAACAATAATTTGCGTTCCGCCTTGGGTTGATGATTGAAATGAGAACTGAAGGAATATGGCTCTATGGTCATGTTTATAACAAACAATTCTCCATTATCATTGAATTCGCAGAAACTTTCTGCAATAGAGGCCTTACTTTGCCTGATTGATTTTATTTCCGTGCCTGTGAGCACAATGCCGGCTACAAAAGTATCGAGTATCTCGTACTCGAACTTAGCCTTTTTGTTCTTTATGTTCACCTTATTTTGCACAGCAGATCAAAACTATGCAAATTTATTAATTCTATTCCTGTTATGAATGATGTAAATTAGCGACAGTTGGTTTAAATGTATCAGGATGAAAAAATTAATGTTGATAGCGGTTGTCGTGATTCTATATTCCTGCGAAAAAAAGCAGTTTGACGCCCAGTATGTTATTGATAAGGCAATCGAGATTTCAGGAGGATCATCTTATGATCAATTTGAAATGGAGTTCGATTTTCGCGGCAGGCATTATATCAGTAAACGCGATTTAGGAAATTTTGAATATAAGCGGATAACAATTGATTCCCTGGGAAAGACTATCGACACCTATTCGAATTCTCAGCCTTTCACAAGAGAGAGAAATGGGGAGGTTATCGCTCTTCCCGACTCATTGGGGAAGAGAATTGAGAATTCCATCAATTCCGTTAATTACTTCATCTTGTTGCCCTATGGATTGAATGATGAGGCTGTAAATAAATCCTTACTCGGTACAGTTATGATCAAAGGCGAGCCCTATCACAAGATCAAAGTTACATTCTCAGAAGAGGGCGGAGGCACCGATTATGAAGATATCTTTGTTTATTGGATTCATGCCGAAGACTATACTATGGATTACCTGGCCTATCGATTTTTTACCGATGAAGGAGGCTGGCGGTTCCGGGAGGCTTTCAATCCGAGAAAAATTGAAGGAATCCGATTTGCGGATTACCGAAATTACAAACCTAAGAAAGTACCGGTTGAAATAACCGAATTACATAAGGCCTTCGAAAACGGAGAGTTGGAAATACTCTCGCTCATAGAAACTGAAAACATTCAGGTTCGTTAATCTAAAATAAGCAAAAAGTCTATTTTCTCTCCGGTGGGAAGGATTGTAACAATGTAAAGATGTCCGTTGTCCTCGTCATCGATCTGGGGGTATTTTTCCTCTCCCAGTATGATGTTTACATAGTTGGGCGTGGTATTGCTGTGCCCGACTACCAGGATGGTTTTTCCGGCAGTATCCTCGAAAAATCCTTTCATATCCATTTCAAATGGATCATAGATAATGAGGGAGTCAATACCGTTTTTCTCGGCAGTTGGCATGGCTGTTTCCCGGGTGCGGTTATAATCGGTGGAATAGATGGCATCAAACCTGACCGCCTCAAGCACATAGCTCCATTTTGCTGATCTCAATAAGCCTTCCTGTGTTAAATGGGGATCGTCGTCCAAAGGATTAGAACGGTCTTTTTCAGCATGACGTATAAAATAATAAGTGGTTCTTGGCAGGGCCTCACCATCTGTCGTGATCTCTGGCTCCAACTCCTGTGCCATCATGCTGAAACCTCCCAGCAGGAATACAATTAGCAAAACAATCTTCCTCATTTTAATGTTTTTTGAATTAATTCTCATATATCTGAATCCTGTTCCCGTCAGGGTTTGTCAGGATAACCATTAGTTTATTGATATCCGGATCGGGCGCAACCTGGACTTTAAAGACTACACCGCTCATATGAAATACCGAAATTTATTCGATAAATCGATCAAATGAAAATCGGGTTTTGAAAATGCCCTGAAACAGGTCTCGCTTTTCATCGCCATTGAAAGGATATAAGCAAAAGATATATCAACGACAGGTTTTCTCATGCTAATTGTAACGCTATTTCCACCATATCCTTAAAGGCGGTCTGACGTTCCTCACTGGTGGTCCGCTCTCCAGTAACCAGAGAGTCCGAAATTGTGAGGATCGCCAGGGCATTAACATTATGCTGTGCAGCAACGGTATACAGTCCGGCTGCCTCCATTTCAACGCAAAGCACTCCGAACTTCGACCATTTCTTATACGATTCAAAATCATCTGCATAAAAGATATCGCTTGTGAGGACATTTCCCGCTTTTATATCGATGTCCATACTTCTTGCCGCTTCTATGGCTTTCATAAATAACCCAAAATCGGCAGTTGGTGCATAATCGGCTCCTCCAAACCGCAATTCATTGATCCCTGAGGTTGACGAGGCCGCCATGGCCAGAACCACGTCATAAAGCTTTATATTTGGTTGATAGGAACCGGCACTGCCAACGCGAATCAGGTTTTTAACACCGAATTCTGTAATAAGCTCATGACTGTATATCGAAATGCTGGGTACACCCATGCCGGTTCCCATGGCAGATACCTGCTTTCCCTTATAGGTCCCGGTATATCCCAACATATTTCTAATCTTATTAAAGCATTTCGGATTTTCCAGATAGTTCTCCGCGATCCATTTTGCCCGAAGTGGATCTCCCGGAAGAAGAATGGTTTCGGCAATTTCACCCTTTTTTGCTTCAATGTGAACACTCATGCTTTGTTCTTTATATTATTAATACCCTTCTGCTGCTTCTTTTCCCTTAATGATTGCGATGCCCGCAGAAACGCCGAGCCGATCGACACCGAGATCGATGTAATGCCGAGCGGTTTTATAATCCCTGATCCCACCTGAAGCCTTGATCCTGGCTCCGGAGCCTACGGTTGCCCGCATGATACTAACTGCCTCCGGGCTGGCACCACTACTGCTGAAACCTGTAGAGGTCTTAACAAAATCAGCTTTGGCAGAAAGGGATAATTCACAAGCCTTTTTTATCTCCTCCACAGTTAACTCGGATACCTCGAGAATTACCTTCAGGCATTTTTCACCACAAGCTTTTCTCACCGCTTTAATATCATTAAGCACATATGTGAAATCACAGCTTTTAAGCATGCCGATATGAATGACCATATCGATCTCATCAGCACCATCCTCAAGGGCCTGATCGGTTTCACAAACTTTAGCGCTGGTACTCATTGCACCAAGAGGAAATCCCACCACAGTGCACACCTTGACAGCCGATCCTTCCAGCTGCTTCTTTGCAAGCTTCACATATGAACTGTTAACACAAACCGCAAAAAAATTGTATTCTCTGGCTTGTTTACACAATTCAACTATATCACTTTTGGTTGC
>JBFKFP010000078.1:0-12568 GCA_041618535.1 Flavobacteriaceae bacterium | reverse complement strand
GCATCCCAGGCCATGTTGAATCCCCTTAATTCGGCCCCTCCTCCTGATAGCAGCATCTCCCGCTGTACTCCGGCCGGGTTGGTCCCGAAGATAAATGCATTGGTGCCGTCATTAAAGGTATCGAACAGAAGTGTGATGTTGTCATTACCTCCCGCACGAAAATCACGTCTCAAAGACGGGATCACGTAATTGTTTGTTGGTGAATTCACCTTCATCCCTACATACAGGTTATTGTCATCGAACAGCATCCTGATCTCTGCCTGCTGCTCGGCTTGAAGGGAATCGACAGGGAAATATTGCCAGAAATTGGTTGCTACATCAGCCTCAGCCCAGACGGGTTCATCGAGTTTCCCATCTAATGTAATGGTTTCATCAATATATTTAACGGTGAAGGATTTGGTTTGCGAATAAGTTACGCAAACCATGAGAGAGAGTGCTATAAACAGCAGGTTCTTCAATCTGGCTGATGTTAGTGAACGGCAAAATTAAAGATATAATCCTAACAAGCTTCATTATGTCGTATTTTTAGGATTTTTTTTAGATTTCGAGGGATATCGCTTGGCTTCTTTAAGGCTTTTCATCAGCATCCATTCTATTTGGCCATTGGTACTGCGAAATTCATCCTCTGCCCATTTTTCAATAGCTTTTAAGGTCTCCTCATTCACTCGCAAAGCGAAAGCCTTCTTCTTTGCCATATCAACTCTTTATAAATGCTGTAATTATCTCAATAAGTTGTTCAGATACGGGGAAGTCTTCAGAATAGTAGGATTTCATGTTGTCATCGTCATTTTCAATATGCTTCAGGACGTGATTCATACCCGGAATTATCTTTATTTCTGAATCTTCTTTAGCCCGGTGTAAAAGTTCGGCATCTTCCGGGGTAACCTGAATATCTTTATCTCCATTTATAATCAATACCGGGATGCTTAGTGCACCGATTTCTTTGCTGGGATCGTACTGAATATAATTCTTTAAAAATGGCCGATTAACCGGAGCGAAAATAGGGGCCAGAAACGGATTCATCTGTTTAATACTGTCGGTCTCCCTAAGTTCGTTGAAGTGGGCTTCTGCAACTTTTGACAAACTTTCATTTTGTTTGCTGATTTGCCATACAATGGCTTCATCTGCAGGCTTGCTCAGCCCGGCAAGTGAAATAAAACGATCTGTGCCGGCATCAGCAGACAACATTCCGACCAGAGAACCCTGGCTGTGCCCGATGACTATAAGTGGACCAAATCTTTCATCTGCCTTAAAATGCCGGATAATTGTTCTTGCATCGTCAACCAGGTGGTCAAACCTGTAGTCGGATAAGATGAATTTGTGATTCACGGTCGGGACATTCCGCTTGTCAAAACGAAACATTGCTATGCCATTGCCGTAAAGAGACTCTGCCAACTGCTTGATATAATTAGCCTTAATATTCATTCCCAATTGATTTCCATTCCGGTCAGGATTACCAGATCCCTGTATAAAAATGGCTAAAGGCTGTTTATCTGTCCCAGGCTGAAAACTCAAGATGCCCGGAAGTTGAATGCTATCGTTGTAAATGATTAATTCTTCGGTATTGATATCATCCTGGGCGCTCAATTGAAAAGAAATCGAGACAAGAATCATAAGTAAATAAGCCATCTGTCTCATTTGTTTATTTGTTTTTGCTTTATAAAGGCATATATAACGATCCCAAAAGGCACCACGATTGACACTAGAATAAATTCTACCCCAAGGATCTTTGCCTGCTTCCCCGTCGACATCGCAAGGACCTCATAAACAAGAACACTGAAGAGAATCATACAGAACAGGTTCATGTAACGAAGCACTCTGGTGCTTAACCGATAATTTATTAAGGCGTTTGTTTCAGTTATATTAACCGTGTAATTATGCAGATGCGGATAACGATTCAGAAGAAACATCAATAAGAATACGAAGGTCGCGATTGCAGGAAGTAACCATACTGTATTCCTGTGACCGAAATCATCCGGATCTCCCACCGCGTTGAAATGGACAGGGATAGTTTCAGGCAGTTCTTGGTAGTTGACAAGGGTAAAGCCCCATATAAGGACAAGCAGGGTGATGTTAATCAATTCGATTAACAGGTCTGATTGTTCATAGGGTACATTAATCTTAGGCCGATCCATTTTCTAACGATTCTTGTCTCGTTCAAAGACTAAAAAATGGGCGCTTTGAGCAATATGTTTAAGTCGCCATCCCTCTCGTGCATGCTGATTGAGCAGGACTTCCAGTTTTTCGTTTCGCTTGCTCAGACCCAGTTTTGGGCTTACTACTTTATACTCCTTCATAAATATGAAATTATGATTTCGGTTAATCTTCTTTCAAAAATATAACAGCAATTATTACACCAAGGAAGATGCCTATTATCGAACCTGCAACTATTCCCATGGCAACTTTATTTATCACTGCCCCGATGGTAACACCAACACTTGTGCCCATTGCACTACCAATGGCGATGCTGTATATCTGTTTTTTGTTCATTGTTTATGTGTTAAGGGTTCCTGCGTTTACAATAGGAGAGGCATCTTTGTCACCGCAAAGAATCACCATGAGGTTGCTTACCATGGCGGCTTTTCGCTCTTCATCCAGTTCAAGCAATTCTTTTTTGTTGAGTTCATAAAGTGCCATTTCCACCATGCTTACTGCCCCCTCTACAATTTTATGCCTTGCGGCAACTATGGCCGTAGCTTGCTGTCGTTTAAGCATGGCATTGGCGATCTCCTGAGCATAGGCAAGGTAACCGATACGTGCCTCCAGGACCTCTATTCCGGCAATCTTCAACCGCTCTTCAATTTCCTTTTCGAGGGTCTCACTTACCTCGTTCACACTAGATCGTAGTGTGATGTCTTCTTCATGCCCATCATCGGCGAAGTTATCATAGGGATACATGCTTGCCAATTTTCGCACTGCAGCATCGGTTTGAACCCGGACAAAATTCTCGTAATTATCAACATCAAAAGCTGCTTTATATGTGTCAAGCACACGCCACACGAGGATTGTACTGATCATGATAGGGTTTCCCAATTTATCGTTCACCTTTAAACGCTCACTGTCGAAGTTACTGGCGCGGAGTGAGATTTTTTTCTTGGTGTAGAAAGGGTTAACCCAATAAAAACCATTCTGTTTTACAGAACCGATATACTCGCCAAAAAGCAGTAATACCCTCGAATTATTTGGCTGCACCATAATAAACCCGAGTCCGATGATAATAGCCGCTATTATAGCCACGATATACCAGGGATTTTGCTGGGATATCAGCAAATATATTCCACCTCCGAACAGGATTAGGAAAACAACCAGCATCAAATAGCCGTTGGTGGGAACCATGCTTCGTTCTTCTTGTCGTTTCATGATAAAATAATTTAATATGATATTAAAATGATATCATAAAGATATATAGTTTATCTGAAATCTCCAAATAATTTCATCTTTTTTGGCATGGTACTTGTATAATTTTTCTATGTAATTTGTTCATTCATTTACAGAGATTATAATTTTTTTGGTTGGTTAGTAAGTAAAAAAGCATTGGGCGTGTGTTCCCAATGCTTTTTTAGTTCTTTCTGGATGAGTAAAATTTGCTTTAGTAAGGGCAGTAACATTTATTGCCCCTGAAAAGGCCTGAAAAGAAACCGCCAATATCTTCTGTATCGGTACGGAAAATATCCACTGTCAGGCTTAAACTTATGATATTTGGTTTATAGGACCTAAGATCGGCCAGGTTAACCCCATAGGCCGAATTGTTAATATCGAGTAATTCCTCCTCTGTTTCAGTAGACCCCATTTCATACCTCAGATCAAGTCCCAATCTTTTCCATTTTACCATGACACCAAAAGCTATATTAACTGTGCTTTTTTCATGATCCGGTCCACCGTCACTGAAGCTGGTTACCTGGACGCCTTCCAATTCGGTATCACCGTAAAAATTAAATAGCGGACCAACATAAATCGATACAGGATCAAAGATCTGGTAACCTGCAAGTATAGGTAATTCAATCTTTGAAGTAGTCCATTTTGCATCCTTATTCGGAAATTCGTAAGTGTTCTCTGCTGAAAGGTAATTCAGTTCAGGCTGAACAAAAAACTTACCGAAGCTTACATTTAAATAGCCTCCGAATTGAAATCCAAGATTTTTTTTAGGACTGAATAATTCGTCGGGTCTTCCGGCGGCTATAGAACCACCCCTGGAATTGATATCACCGATTGTGTAATTATTGAATCCTCCTCGAACGCCTATGGCATATTCCTGTGCAGGACAAATACTGATGAAGAGAAAGGCGACTAACCCAAGTAGATTATTGATTTTCAATGTTTTTGATTTGGCTTAAACAGGGGTAAAATGTAAGTTAATTTCTGAAACATCTGAATAATTTCAGGACAAAACGATTATTTTTTCGATAAAGACTCGAATTAAAGCCCGCTTATGAAGGTCATGATCGCTTGCTTCAACTTTTCCGGAACAGGCCGGAATGACTCATTATATGATTTTGAATTCTCAAGATCGTCCCCCTTGATAATTGCGAAAACATGATTCATGTTTTCAATCAGGACCAATTCAGCTCTTTTATTCGCATCCTTCAGGTTTTTAGCCTCATCTTCTGAAACCTGCAAATCTTTTGTACCACAGATTATCAGTACGGGAACCTTGACTTCTGCCATGGCTTTTGCTGGTTCGTATGACATCCAGTTGGCCATAAAGGGTTGGAGGTCGAGACTAAAAATCGATTCAAGGGCTTCTGGATAGTCTGCAGTGGTTTGTCCATTTCTGATAATCTCGAAGGCGGCCTTGGTTTCATCGGTAAACATGGGTGCCGTTTTCTCTACCTGGTCAATTATAACCTCATCAATGGTTTTGCCTGAACCTGCAATTGAAATAATACCATCTACACCCGAATCGGCAGCAAGAAGGCCTACCAGACTGCCCTGACCATGACCGACAAAAACGATTTTTGCAAAGTCATCGGTTTTCCTGAAATATTTAAATACCGAAATGGCATCATCTACAAAATCATCGAACATTATACCCGGATCAACCTGTCCGCGCCTTATTTGCTTTACTATGCGTTTGTCATAACGGAATGTTGCCAACCCCTCCGCGCTCAGGGCTTCGGCCAGTTTTTTCAAAGCATTGTTCTGCATGAAATTCTGGTTGCCATCGCGGTCGGTAGGTCCTGAATCACCTATTATTATCGCAAGTACAGGTTTCTCTTCAACCCTTGGTAAAAGGAGAGTTCCTTCAATAAAGGAGTTGATTGTGATATTTTCCGTTTTGATATCAACAGATTGACCAGACGTGAAATTGATCATTAAAACGGTGACCAATGCAGCTATTATGTATTTCATTCCTCAAAGAATTTTTTTATCGTTCAATAATATGCAACTAACAAATTGAATACCATATTGTTGAAAACCCCACATTTTAGGGTTTGAAATTAATCAAAACATCCTTGTCATTCCAAATGGCAATGGATAATTAAACCTGTGACTGTTACCCCTTTTGAGATTATAGTCTATAAATGTTAAAAAAAAGTGTATTACGTCGAATAAATATTGTTGTATATCGATGAAGTGAATTTTATTTCTACATTTGAATTGTACTAAAATTTAGTTTTTAGTTCAATGGATTAATTAATTAATATTTGCAATTATGTTGTTGATATTAGAGACCCTAAATCTAACTTCGTAATATTAAAGCAAATTAAAGAGGCCGAGTTTGAGGGAACTCGGCTTCTTATTTTATGTATCTGAACGTAAGATTGATCCGAGGATCAATCATTTTTTTAGTCTTCGGAATCTGATGCAGCCAGAATTGCTGAGTGGTTCCTTTCATCAGCAACAGGCTTCCCGGCTCAAGCACCATATCAAATTTCAAACTTTTCTCATAACGGTGTTTCATCTTGAATAATCTTGAGGCTCCGAAGCTAACTGATGCGATAACAGGATTCCGTCCCAACTCCTTTTCATTATCGGCATGCCAGCCATTGCTGTCCCGCCCGTCACGGTAGAGATTGATTAAACAACTACTAAATCGATCCTCGCAATAGGACTCAATCTTGGTTTTTATTTCCAGCAATGTATCTGTGAATGGCAGCGGTTGCATTGTTATTCCCGAATAGGTGTAAGTATTTTGGTTATTGGCATAAAAGGCTGTTAATCGCGGTTGTTTGTATATCTTGCCAAATACCTTGATATCATCCTGTATCCAGGGTGTTTCCTTTTTTAATTTTTTGAAAAGCCTGAATTCTTCCTCTTTTGTGAAGAAATTGGGGTGGTAAAGGATGTCTGCATCCTTCAATTCTGGCCTGAGGTATCCGGTTTCAAAAATCATGGAATATTTGACTAAATTAGCATATATATGTATGCCATGCGACTGCTCTTACCACTATTTTTCGCTTTATCAATTCTGACTTGTTCCGCTCAGCTTCCCAGGGGGTTTGTATACCTCAAGGAAGTTATTCCAACAATAAAATCTGAACTTCGATATTTTAGCGGTGACAATTTTATCGGGAAACGCATCGATGGTTACCTGTCAGAAAAAATCATCCTAAGCCGTGATGCCGCCTTAGCGCTCGCGAAAGTTCAGGAGGAATTAAGGACGTTTGGCCTTGGGCTTAAAGTTTTTGATGCATACCGCCCCCAGCGCGCAGTTGATAATTTCATTCGATGGGCAGGTGTTTTGAACGATACTCTCAATAAGTCGAAATTCTATCCTGATGTCAAAAAAAGAAATCTCTTCAAAGAGGGTTATATAGCGACACGCTCAGGACATAGCAGGGGAAGCACTTTAGACCTGACCATTATTGATCTTGAAACCGGAGAGGAACTGGATATGGGCAGCACATACGATTTCTTCGGAAGGGAGTCCTGGGTTGATTATAAACAGATAAATACCTCCCAGCGCGCTAATCGGATGCTTCTGCAGACCATAATGTTAAAACATGGCTTTAGAAGCTATCCCAAAGAGTGGTGGCATTTCACTCTTCGTCAAGAACCCTTCCCGGAAACTTATTTCGATTTCGTTGTGGATTGATCAAATCCGGATCGTTCCCTGAAGATAGGGAACAGCCTGCCCTCTGATTTTTACCCGCCCGTCATTCTGTTCACAGATTAAAACCCCGCCACGCTCAGACAGTTGTTGAGCGCTTAGAACGGTTTTATTCAGGCGCTGTGCCCAGAAAGGTGTCAGGCTGCAATGAGCCGATCCAGTCACCGGATCTTCAAAAATGGCTGCCCCCGGGGTAAAAAATCGAGATACAAAGTCGCATTTATCTCCAATGGCAGTTACGATTATACCACCGGGATCCAGGTTAATTCCGCCTAACTCTTGTTCATTTACCTTTAGTTCTCTTATCTCTGATTCGGAGTTATACAGAAGCATGTAGTCTCTCGACTTAAACCAGGCTGTTGGCTTTATGCTGAGTGATTTTTCTATTTGGGGCATAGGATCACAGCGGTCAGGAGGCCTCGATGGGAAATCCATTTCTAATAGCCCCTCCATTTGCCTGACAGATAAGCGACCACTTATAGTATCGAAAAAGATTTTTATAAGGTCAGTCTTTAAATAATTCATTATCACAAAGGCAGAGGCCAGGGTGGCATGTCCGCAGAGATCCATTTCGATTTCGGGAGTAAACCATCTCAAATGGTAAACATCATATTCCTTTTCCAGAATAAAAGCTGTTTCAGCCAGGTTGTTTTCCTTGGCAATATTAAGGAGAGTCTGGTCATCCGGCCATTCCTTTAAAATGCAAATGGCAGCAGGATTGCCTTTAAATAATTCTGAAGAAAAAGCGTCAACCTGATATATGGGTATCGTCATTTAGTTGAAGGTTTATATGGCTTCAATGAGGGGATCCATTTTGGGACAGACTCTTTGTAGTCGAGGTAAGACTCTCCAAATCTGGTTTCCAGCCGGCGTTCTTCGAAAAACTCGAAATTAATAGAGTTAATGGCGAAAAATACTACCGCCCAGATCAAAACAGCAATGGAATTGTAGAGCAGGGACTCTCCTATAATAATGCTGATCACACCAATTATCATTGGATTCCTGACATATCTGTAAGGACCTGTGGTGACCAATCGCCTTGGAGGGCTCCATGGCGCCAGGGTGCCCTTGCCTTTACTGGCGAACAATGCTATACAGCTGACAAACATTATCAGGCCGAAGCTCATAAAAACTATACCACCAATTGTAAGAAGCACATGATCTTCATAAATGGTTGGTTCCGGCAGGTAGAATTGAAGATAATAGGGAACGATCCCTGCCATGACACCAGGAAGAAGTATTACCGATATCAAATGGCTTGCAAAGCTGTTGTTATCCATGATAACAAGATACAAAAAAACCGTTTCTGGAGGGAAACGGTTGAACTTGTTCTTGGTTGGCTATTTCACCAGTTTTCTTGTCAGGAAGAATCCGATCAACAGACCCACACCTGCGAACAGGAATATTGATCCGGGCATGGCGATGTCATCATCCACTCCTGCATTACTCAACAATCCACCGATAATAACTCCAGTTCCAACGCCCATCAATAGCAAGCCCCCATTCAGGGTAAGCACTTGCCAAAAAGGAGCAGCATGGCCCTTTCCGATATTGAATATAGAGGCATCTGCGCCTTTTTCAATTAAAGCCAGGCGTTCTTTGTTCCTGGTGCTGTAATGAAGGTAAAAGATTCCGAAAATCACCCCAATCATTATCGGTACTATAATTACTTCTGATCCCATAACTGTTTGATTTAATTGATTAATTTTAATGTGTTTGCCCTTTTGACGACAATTAATCGATAAAGGTTACAGGAGGTTTAAATTATTTTTTTTGTAACCATATGAGTCTGTTTACAGTCTAATGTTAAAATGACCAACACTGACCAGGAAATAATAGCAGCTGTCCTTAAGGGTAATACCGGGCAATTCAGTCATCTTGTCGATCGGTATAAGACTATGGTTTATACGCTCACAATAAGGATGCTTCAAAATAGGGAGGAGGCTGAAGAGGCAGCCCAGGATACATTTATAAAGGCCTATGGCTCGCTCACAAAATTTAAGGGTCAGTCGAAGTTTTCTACCTGGATCTACAGGGTTGCATATAATTGCTGCCTCGACAGAATAAAGAAGAACAAACGTCAATATAACACGGTCTCCATCGATGATTACAATTATAATTCTATCAAAAGCCTTGATGACGCTCTTGGCCAAATGGAGACAGATGAAAGAAATAAAACCATTAGAGGTTGTATGAGTCTTTTACCTTATAAAGATGCATTTATCCTCACCCTGTTTTACTATGAGGAGCAATCCCTGGATGAGATCGCTAAATCGATGGGATTGACAGTCAATAATGTGAAAGTCAAGCTTTTCAGAGGAAGAAAACGCCTGGCTTCAATCTTGAAGGAAAAACTTGAACCGGAAAATTTAATAGGATATGAAAAGGCACTCAAACAAGTCGTTAGATAAATACACTCAGAAATGGCTGGGTGAACTTCCGTTGGATAATCCTCCAACCGATTTTACTCAACGTATAATGGATAGGGTTTCCGGGCTGCCATTACCTGCAAAACAAGCTTACAGCCCGTTGATCTCGAACACGGCCTGGATGGTGCTGAGTACATTATTGATCGTTTCCATAATAGCTGCATATGTTTTCGATTTACAACCACTGGGCATCTTTGAAGAGGTCAATATCTGGAATTCCGCATTGGGGTTTGGCGAGATTTCATTATTGCCGAATATGGATTGGTCCAATCCGCTCGTATATGCGTCCGTGGTATTCGGCCTGTTGGCTTTATTGCAGTTCAGACTGCTCAGACCGGTTATTGAGAGCAAAAACCTGGCTTAATCAGCAAAATACCAGAATGGAATTTGAGCCAGGCGCCTCCATACGGTATCCTGCTTCCTGACCCTTTTATAGCTTACATTTAAAAGATGTTGACCTTCATTAAGGTCTCGAATGCCTATGTAAGTTTCGAACCCGAGATCGGACCTGATTCCCTGGGCCAGGATGAATTCACTCTCATATTCAACAGAATCTATTTTAACCCGGTAAATCTCATTAAAGGTCCTGATATACTCCTTCACAAGACTGTCGCGTTCTCTGGAAGAGACATCATCAATCGTTAACCGTATATCTGTCTGCAACCCCCGGCGGTCTTTCTCTGGCCTAAGCCCTTCGTTATAATTAAAAACCCGACTCTCGATATTATCCGAATAGTGAACAAAAATCTTCAAAAAAGGTTCTTTTATAACCTTTGACGGAATTGCAACTCCCCTGATAAATTCATCGTCTTCATCAATCTCGTCCTCATAGTTGCGGCTATTGGCATAAATGGAACTCGAGCTCTGATCGTCATCCAGGTAATTGGAAGTCTGGTATTCCAGGGATGTGAGAATCAGGATCACCACATAGACCGGCACCAGCAGGAAGCTCAATCGCTTGCCGAATTTATTGTCAAGGAAGTTATAGACCAAAGGCCTGTATAAAAAAGACAGTGTCAGGAAGCTGAAAACCCAGTAAATTGGAAAATAGATTTTAGAAATCCAGTTTTTCTTTTTCAACCATCCCTGTGTGATAAAGTCGAAAAAGGTCAGGAACATCCCAATAAGTATAAAAAGGATAAGAGGAATTCCCAAGCCATTTGAAATGTACCCGGGCAGGTCGTCATTACCAATTATATAGGTTGCTACAAGGGCAATGGAAATAATTATAAGGGTAAAGGCCAGCACATAGAAGATAAGCAGGAAACTGATGGCAAAAATAATGCTGCAATAATTCTCAAGAGTAGCTATATACCTGTCGAAGGAGCCCACTTTTTTTCGGAGATAGTTGTTGAATTTCCTGCTGTAATTGAGCTTGTCGTAATCGATGTCTCCGGAAACATAACGCAATCCCAAAGCCCCGATCCATAAGCCCCTGAGTACCACATGCAAGAGGAGGTTAAAGATCAGGATGGCGCAGGACACCATCGCCACACTTGAAATGATAAAAGTGTAGATCTGTTGTTCGTTTTGCGATTCCTTTACACTTAGGCTAATAGGATCGAATGCAACAAATAGCCCGTAAATCGCGAAACCGGAAATGATAAGCTCAAGCTGCCAGCTTTCTTCCTGTAATTTCTCGAGTAATTGCTTAAAAGATGATCGTTTGTAGTTTTCCGACATATTTGTTTCAGAAATGAATATGTCATCTAATTTAAACCAATTTATATGGAATGAAAAACCATGAAGACAGGGAAGAGATTATGACCTTAACTTTTCGCTGAACATCTGCCGGAATTTCTTGAGCTTCGGCGAGATTATGAAACTGCAATAACCCTGGTTCGGATTTGAGCGATAATAATTCTGGTGATAGTCCTCAGCCTCATAAAATATATCCAGGGGCGATAATTCGGTAACTATGGGATCATCGAAATATTCCTGCATGGCCTTAATTACATTTTCGGCTATCTCTTTCTGTTCATGGTCATGATAAAATATCACAGAGCGGTATTGGGTACCCCTGTCAGCTCCCTGCCTGTTGAGTGTAGTGGGATCATGAGTAGTAATGAAGATTATCAAAATCTCCTCGAAGGATATCTTTTCAGGATCGAAGGTGATCTGAATCACTTCCGCATGACCTGTCAGTCCCGAACAAACCTCCCTGTAAGTTGGTTTTCCGGGGGCCTGTCCGCCACTGTAACCCGATACCACCTTCTCAACTCCAATAACTTCCTGGAAGATGGCTTCAGTACACCAGAAACATCCGCCGCCGACGGTCGCCAATTTATGATCCGCCATTTTCATCCATTTTTAAGGATTCCGAATTGATGCAAAACCTTAGACCCGAGGGCTCTGGTCCGTCAGGAAAAACATGCCCGAGATGAGCTTCGCAAACATTGCACATAACCTCAACTCTTACCATTCCGTAGGAAGTGTCCCTTTCATACTTAATCACGTTATTCTTTACAGGCTCTGTAAAGCTGGGCCATCCTGTCCCAGAGTCAAATTTCAAATTGGAATCGAACAATGGGGTATTACAGCAGACACAATTATAAACCCCGGGATCGAAGCGATGGCAGCTCTCGCCGCTAAAGGCTCGTTCGGTTCCCTTTTCCCTGGTTATGCGGTATTGCTCAGGTGTGAGTTGTTCACGCCATTCAGATTCGGTCTTCATTATAACTTTATCGGGTTTTGGACTCCCGTTAACCGCATAATGAATAATATCATTCCAGCTTATGGTGGTCTTTTCTTTCATAGCAAATTTGTCGTAAAATTAATTCAAAATTACAACAAAAAGTCAGCTGTTTCAAACAGCTATTTCCATAACTAAGTTTTCCTTGATAACTCAATTCTTTTCAGGGGAATTTCCTGCCCCCTGCTTCAGGATCATTCCTGTAACAACCTTACCTTCCTTTTTGAATTCAATTTCCGCCGGAACCACACTGATAAAGAATTTATCAACATCTTCAGCGAACATATGAAATCCAGGCTGGCCTGTAGCCTGAGCAAAAATCTCACGGTAATGAATGCGAACTTCGATCAAAAATTCCGGATTCATTTCATACTTGCCCGCATAGGTTTACGAATG
>JBFKFP010000077.1:0-12711 GCA_041618535.1 Flavobacteriaceae bacterium | reverse complement strand
TTAGTTTAATCAATTCCCTTTATCCTATGTCAGACGAATTCGATTTTTTGGAAACCAACTCAAGTGAGGAACCGCAAAAAGTAGATGTAAATTGGGGCAAAGCCATTGACCAGATGAAATCGAAGCTGGCGCAGGAAGATGACCCTCAAGTAAGACAGAAGATTCTTAACGCCACTCTGGATGATGTGGTGCACATGGCGGAAAAAGACAGGACAACGCTTCTTGATGCCATTAAGGACCTTACCGATTACCAGGAAGAGGTCGGGATTCTGTTTGAGAATTTCTCATCACTTAATGCCGAAGAGCAGAAGGTGATAAATGACGCCATAAGGCGCTTGGAGAGAGCTGAAATTGAATTGCGGGAAGCCGAGAGTAAACCCGATAACTGGTGGAACAATCTCTGGGGAAGGAAAAGCAAGATAAAAAAGGCAGAGGATGAACTGAAACAGGCACGAAAAAACAGGGACTCTGCCGATAACAGGGCCAAAGCCATGTTCCAGCAGCGTATTGAAAGCGCCGATATCCAGACATTGCTGAACGAGTTGTCATTTAAGAGCCAGGCCGCAGTTAAGCGATTAAAAGACAGGGAGCTCGAAATAAAAGAGGTTGAGGATAAGTTACAGGATGCTATAGTAGAGGCCACTAAAAATCATACCAAGGCTCTTGAAAAGAAGAAGGAGGTAGAGGAAAGGCTTGAGGAACAATATGCTCTTTTGAAGCAGGCGAGGCAGGAACTCGAGGAGATCGTGGATAAGCAGTCGGCAGAATATGCCCAGGCTGTTGGTAAGGTCACTGAGCTCGAGCAATCGGTTGAAGAGTTGGAAGGTTTGAAAAATGCCTATACCACCCTGGCAGCCAGCAAGGACAGCTTCGTTCATAAACACAATCTTACGATCAAGGTACTGACATCATTAAGGAGTAACCTGCAGACGCACAGGGCCAAGCTCAAATCTGATACGGAAGAAAGGCTTAAATATTATGACGGCTACATTGTTGCATTAAAAGCGAGAACCGACCAGGAATTCGCAGCCATACTTGAACACCTTGGCGTAAAGACCGATGAGCATATAGGGGAAACACTTGCAGCCATGCACACGGCCAGTGCCAAAGCAAGACAGGAGATGATGGATAATATTCCTGTGCATGAGAAGATTATGCAGGGCGTTTATAAGTCCTATGCCGAAGCCTTGCAGGAGATACGAGCCAAAGATTCTGAAATACAGAAAAATTTCGCCGAACGATATGGTATCGATATGAAAGAGATTTTTGATGCCTATTATAAGGCCGATGAAGCCATACCATCCGGTGAGGACGATTCTGAAGGTGAGGGCGCAGCCAGGCCGGAAGAGAATGACCTTCTATCATAGCTGGCTCTGGAATTATTCCTTAAGGCTTGTTTTGATATCGCCTTTTTTGGATTGAAATATTCTGGAAACTCTGAATTTTCCATCTTATTGTAATTATGATCGTTACACCTTTAGATTCTGCTGAACTCGATTCAAAAGAGCAATATATCTTCTATCATAAGATGGTGGATTTTGCACTTAAGGAACTGATAGTCAACGTCCAGCGTCAGAATCTGTGCAATGCCCAGGAGGTTGTGTTTTTCAAGCAGTATTGTGACCTGCTGCTCTATTCCATCGAAGCCATGCGGGTTAAATACATGTACGATGATGAGGACAATATGAGAATTGACCTTACTGATTCAGGATTTCCAAATTACCTGGAATTCCGTTATTTATTTAACGATCTCGAATTGAGGGATGAGTATATCGGCAAATTACCTGCCGTTGAATCATTAAAAGAAAATTTTCTTGATACCCTGCTCAGGCGTAAACAGCCCATCTCAAAACGAGACCTTTTCCAGGCGGCATCCGTGGTTTATTACTCTTCCGTCAGAAAGCAATTCATATTTAACCGCTTTGTACAGGGTAAAATTGTCAGGGCACCTGAAGATGTAAATTATGAATGGCTGGTTAGCTGGAGTTTTTACGATGTTTCCCATAACAGGCCGTTTATCTGCTTTATGTATTTTAACTTCGATGGTAAGCAGGTAGACAATCATAAAACCAGGATATATGAAGCCTTAAAACAAGCTGCAGACCGTGAGATGGCCCTTGATGGAATGGCATATGCCATAGACCGGAAATTAACTGATGTCTTTCCGAAGGTGATAAAAAGGATCGATATGGGACCATTACATAATGTATTCGCCAAGGACGAGAATGAGAAAACCCATGCCATTCTGGAGGGGATAGCCAAAAAGCAGATTCCATTGGAGTCTTTTGCCTTTTCACTCAGGATAGATGAGGTTTATTCCGGCAGCGAATTCACAGAAGGAAGTTTCTTCAACAAGCAGAGGTTGCAGAAATGGAGTAATGTAATACGCCAGGACTATGTGTTCGCCCCGCACAGGATCATACAAATGTTATACAGCAAGACTCCGGATTTGATGAGTAAACTGGCCAAACCACCTATTGAGATGGCCGACCTTAGGATCGATTCGATAAAATGAAGACCAATATGCCAGCTTAAGAATTATGGAACACAGTTCAACTTTTCCGATAAAACAAAGTGAATTAGACAGCCTTAGAGAGGAAGCAACCTCCTATATCAAAAGTGTTCAATGGGAACAGGGCCAGCGTGCCCGAAACCGTGAGAAAGACGACAGAGAGGACTCTATATTGTTGTATTTGTCAAGGGCAAAAGGGAATGAAAGCAGCTCGGATGTCATTTCAGTTTCCAAGACTATTCTATCTCTGAAAAAGAAACTCCTGCCTGAATCTGTAGCCATTCCGCTTCACCTGAATCAGGCCCTCTTTGCACTTCAGGAAGGGATTACCCTCGGAATCTGGATAAAAGACAGTTATTATGACGCATCAGGCCTTTCCAGTCTGAATGAACGAAGGTCAACTCTGGATTCGGCCGGCAAGCGAGAATATGAAAGCAAGATGCATACGGCCACAGCCTTTATGCTTTTCGCCACAGCATACAAGATTTTGCACGATCTAAAGAATCATGCCTCAGATGACCTGAGCGTGATGAAGAACAAATTTGCCGGTATTCCGGAGGTTTCCGTGATGTCTCCTCTTAAGGGGATTTCGTGCTGCCTGTTTTATTACGACAAATACCTAAATCATCCTCAGGTCATTTTGAGTGACCGCGATGTGATCGATTTTACTGTGGTTTATTTCGAGGCATTGATAGATGAGATCCAGATGCGTAAAAGCTCATTGGAATATACGGATACCATCACAGACAGGACCTACAAACTTGAAAACTCCGATTTTTCTGTGGCAGGATGGAGCAATGTTTTCGCAGGAGCAGCAAAAAGTGTAGAGTTTAACCAGATCCAGTTCGAGCAAATTGTAGGTAACAGGGATGCCAAGCATTTCGCGCGTCGATTGACAGAGCGATTACTCAGTTACGATTTTAATGAGAAAAAGAACCCTTTTCAGGAACTTGGAGGCTTCATGCCGGTATTTATGGGCTACGGTATTCCGGGAACTGGTAAATCTATGTTGATTGCCGCGATTGCTACCCGTTTAAAGGAGCATAGCTCTAACCTCAACATCCCATTCCTTTTTCATCCCATGCCAGATACACTTATCAGTACTTTCCAGGGTGGCTCTGCCGAGAAAATGGTTGAATGGATGAAACCCCTTCAGGACCCGACGCGTCTTATTTTTGCACCCATTGATGATGCTGAGAACAATTTACAGGAAAGAACAGCCCAGGGAGTTTCAGCAGGTGTAAAGGAGGTTATCGGTGTATTTTTACGATACACTGAAGGTGCGTATGCTGTCAATTACGGCAATAGTTCAATCGGTTTATTTACAAACCTTCCGGAGATGCTTGACAAAGCGGTGATCTCAAGGGTCCAGGGCAGGTTTAAAATTGACGGTGCCAGGAGCGAACACGATTTTCTTGACCAGGACTTCCTGTGGTGGAGAAAAATTGAAAATACAATGCCGGGCTTTATCAACATGGATGACCCTGTTGGCTATGATTATCTGGACGACCAGAAAATGGCCAAAAATCTCGGGGACATACTTAAACTGGTGGAAAAACCGACCGAAGATCGTGTTCATGATATTTTTGACCAGGTGGAGCGTAAGCATGAGGATAATGACCATATGTTCTATGCTTCACTCTATAAAGCCATTCAAAATGAGTTTCCATTCTTCTCCTCCCGAGATGTTCGAAATATACAATCGGCCGTGTCATTGCGCCTGACCGATTTCGACCTGGAGAAAGACTGGTTCGAAAATCCTGACATCTATTTCAAACAGGATTACGAGACGAAATATGCGATGTTGCAAGAATTGATGAAGGCTAATATGAAAGGCCTTGATTTTTCGGATATCAGAAGGCAGGAAGTAGTGCGCTATCTGGATAACGTCGCTTCTATCGCTGATACCGATTTCAAGCGAAAGGTTGATTCAAGGGTAGCTCAGATGAATATTGAGATGGAAGCTCGTGAACAGTTTGAAAAGGAGCAAAACGACTGATTTAGCGATGCAAAAACTGCAGCAAGCCAATTTATATCATTCAGAATTGATCCCGATTAGTGGGAAGCTCGTTGAACGTTACAACAAATGTCTTGAAACACTGGGCTTTAAGACGACAGACCTTACATCCTTTTCAATCGACGGCATAGGATGGAGTCCGGAAATTGCAGAGCAACGAAAGAACACGAACTATCTGAATCATGGCGATGCCAATCCTCATGGTATAATAGTGACGCCCAAACAAAAGGGAAAACCGGTCTACGTTCCATTCCACACTTTCGATCGCGATATGATGCTTCATGTTTTTAAAACCTATGGTGCCGAGATAAACGATATTACGAGGGATTGTGCTATTTGCCTTGATTTTGACCAGGAGATCGACGCATTTTATGACCCCATGGATATATTGAAATATGATGAAGTCACAATTGGTTTCAGGCTGATCAACGATCTTGATCAAATTCAGCAACAGCAAATGAAGCTAATAGATCACTTCAATACCGATTGGAATTTTATTGATGAGGATATTCAGGAACAACTCCTTGATTCAGCGAAGACTTATGGTGATCTCAGGGGCAGGGTTCTCAGGCTTAATCCCATTAAATTTAAAACCGATTCATTCTATACAAGGGCTTTTGGAGGAGTTTATATCCTCCGTGATTTTATCACTCCGATTATGGTTTTTGAATCTGATGAGGCATACAAGGAGGCCATAAAGGATACGCATCACGAGGTGATGATCTTTCATGTTGGTCAGCCGGAATTACTCAATAAGTTAAGAGATCACCTGATCATCGAATGCGATCTCGAAAAAATCGTTAAAGAGGATCGCTACGAGCGAATAAAGAAACACATGCTTTTTGAAGAATTGAAAAAGACCGAACACCCTGTAAAGGATATACTGTCTGATAAAGTGCTTTTCAGAAGGTACCTGAATACTATAGAGATCAAATCACTGAAAAAAGTGAATGGGGTTGAAATCTATTTGGAGAGGCTTGAACGCAGCAATACCTATAAGATCAAAGACCTGGTTGACCCCGGGATGTATGCGGCCCTCCATAAGCCACACTCCAGTCTTGAGGCAAGGCACCAGGATCTGGTCTGGCGATTATTGGTCAACATTTCACCGAAAGATGTGCTTTTTCTATACTGGTATGACAAGGAACGGTTTTACAGGACTTACCAGGGTTGGCCAGACTCTTTTCAGGACTGGGTTATCGATACAATACGTAACAACATTTAACTTTTTTAGACTAACTTTATAAAGCATTCATCAGGAATCATGACACTCGAACTTATCGTATTCACAGCGGCCATTCTTTTCGGTATTTTACTTTATTGGCGCGAGTCTAATGGGAACAAGCTTTACCGCATGCTTGACAGGATTGTGAATGCCAAACATCTTCAGATGAAAGCCGAAGACAGGACTGGCTTTGTTTATCAGCAGAAATTTTTACTCAGGCTGGTTTACGTTACAGCTTTTTTCATCATTCTGATGATCATTCTTAAATTCCTAATACCGATAAACTATACTACGGTCTCGATCTTTGCCTCCTGTATTGTAGGCACCCTTCTCGGAACCTATGTCGCCAGTTTTGTAATCAAATCAGGCCATATTATTGACGAAAAAGGGGATGTTCTTCAGGATATCGTGAGTGATACCATAGAAAAAGGCAAGGATATCATTGGAGATATGACATCAGGAAAGGAAGAGGAGAAACCTGAAGCTGCAGAAGAGGAAGGAGATAAGGCAAAGGAAGAGGATGTACCTGAAAAGAAAAGCGCCAGAGACCGCCTAAAGGATAAGGGATATTTAAAATAGATCATGGAAGTAAACAGAACAAAACTCATTCTGATAATTATCGCAGTTGGACTGCTTATCGCAGAGTTGGTGATAATGGACTACTCTAAGTTTTGGGCCTGGCGTAACTTCAGCGGACTTATCGCCCCGCTGATTCTGATTATCGTGGCCCTGGCTGTAATTAAACATGTTAAGCGCGAAAATGGTCATTCCTAAGCAAATTTCCTATGATTAAAAAATATTGGCGAAGGGGAACACGGCAGAAGATAACGGTCATTTTTCTGACCGCAATTTTTCTTTTTGTCTTATTCATTCTAAGGGATGATTACCAACCGGCATTCTTATTTATCCGAAAATTTGTTTTTATCATTCTGCTTTGCGGATTAGCTTTATTTATGGGATTGAAGCGTTTTCGAAATATCCCGAATACCAGCGGCAGATTGGGTGTTTTGGTTCTTCTCCTGGTATTCTTCGGAATTCTGTATGTAGTGGGCTGGCATTTTAAGATGTATGATTATATGAAGACATATAACGTCTTCAACGATCTTAACCGCATTGAGATCAATGAACTGCCATTAACCCAAAATGAACGAATTCAGCCATTGAGGAATATCTTTTCCATGGCAAATGAATCTGTAGGTGAGACCAAGGACGTTTCTTTACCCCATTTAGTGCGTGTGGATGGAGAGAACAAATGGACGATGGCCATTCAACCTACTGAAAAGTATATCTGGCAGCGGATAACCGATAATACCGAAGAGGTCTTTTCGGTATCAAGCACCACCCCGTTTCCGAGGTTCTCAAGTGAGAACAGGATAGAAGTGATTTTCTCCATTGGGGAATCACTGAAATGGAGCCGCAATACCTACAATGCTGTCGTGCAACGACTCGATCCCTGGAAGTATCTCAATTATGAACCCGGCGACGTCTTTTACATGAAAAATGACGAAGGTGAATGGGTACAGGTAGTGAGCCTGATTCGATGGAAGGGATTCTTCTTTCCCTATCCGGCCTTTGGAGGAGTTCTGATAATTGACAATGGCCCCCATGATTTTTATGATTATCTGGAACGGCTGACCATTGGGAAAGGCCAATATGTGAGCCCGAGGGAGATGTCGGGATATGAATTCCTTCAAAGACAGAATATTTTATCGGAGAAAGTGTCAAGGATACAGGCCGAATCCCTGAAATTCCTGGGTGGATTCAGTGACCCGCTTCCGTGGAATATGGAGACGGCGGTAAAGATCCCCGATCTTCCCGATGATCAGAATCAACAACCCTTCGTCACCGATTTTGTTTTCAGCAGCACACCAACAAGAACTTATGACGGACTTTATCATTGGTTCGGCCTGGAGCCTGTAGGGGATGAACGATCCAGTTTGAGTTTCAGCGTTTTCATCCCGGCCGATGGTACGGAGGCGGTTTACTTTTTTGATCATGCATCGAAGAAACAAGGCTTTGCGGGTGTTTCCGCCATGCCGTTAAAAGTTATAGAGTCGAGAAAGGAATTCGACTGGTCTGTCAACAAACCTGTGGAATTCAGGCCGTATATTAAAGAAATAGCGGGTCGTAAGCGTATGTTCCTGTTAGGTACTGTATCAGCGATAAGGGAGGATTCACAAAAATTTGATGGTTCGGCTACTCCGGATCTGGCCTTGATTGACAGTGAATATCGCGATGTGGTCTGGATTGATGCGAAACACCCCAGTGATTGGGATAAGAAGGTCTATTTCCAGCTGAATGAAGCGTGGCGTGCGAGCGAAGGGATCGGGTATTATTATGGTGAAGATAAAAACCCCCTGGATAGTTCCACTTCAAAAATGGATTCAATCCCAACTATTCCGAGGGTGAACAGCAATCAGGAGGCCATCGAAAAGCTTCAACGGCAGATCGATTCTCTTAAATCTACAGGAAATTAATCAAGCTTTAGGATAAGCTTAATATTTCCGCGTTTATAAGGACTGTCCTGTTCGATAGGAATCTCTCTGAACCCATATTTCTTGTAAATATAAATGGCATTCTCAAGGATGGTATTCGAGTAAATTAGAAGGGCACGGATATTTTTTTTAGCGGCAAACCCGATGCAGTGTTTCATAAGAGCCTGACCGATCTTCTTGCCCCTGAATTCAGGTAAAACGGCCATTTTAGTCAATTCAAGCATAGAGGGATCTTCCGTTGGCATCAGGGCGACTGTCCCGATAACCCGATCTTTCATTAGAACAAAGAAAATATAACCACCCCTGCCGGTAATATATACCTCCGGCTTACTTAGAACTTCTTTATCGAAGGGTTCTACATAAAAATAGGTTTCTAGCCATTCCATGTTCAGATCATAAAAATCCTTGACATATCGTGGGTCGAAATCTATGATTTTGAAATTCGGAAGGCTGACTTTTGACATTTTTCCCATAGATATTCTAATTATTAACTATGGAGCGCTACTTGTCTCTGATAAAATCACTGATTAAGGTGGCCACATACTTAGACCAGGCCCGTTTGTGCCGTTTAGAGCTCAGCTCAGGGGCGAAACCGCAAATGTGCAGATATTGCACATTTTCATTCCGGGCGAGATTAAATACCATCTCACGTATGTGATTGGGTCGCAATCCCGAGGATGTCATGGCTACGGCAGGAAAATGTTCAATCACATCGCAATCTACCTCGATCCCAAAAGCCTTTTTCCCGACAAAAGTCTGAGCTCTGGCCAATTCTCGGCGTATTGTAGATTTTTTTCGCACGTGAAGATTTTCAAGGGTGTTGAATCGTACTCGTTTCGAAAGCTTTGAAATGGTTTTTACCACGTGATCGGTTATATAATTCTCATGCAGGCCATACATGAAATAACGATCAAGGAAGCCTTCATTAAATGCATAACTAAAGGCGTTACCGTTATGACGGCCGTCGGTAGCCCCAAAATCGGTGTGAGCATCAAAATTTATCGCATTCATGCTGGTTTTAAGAGCCAGGGAACATCCCTTTAAAAGTCCGTAGGCATTGTTATGTCCT
Organism: Flavobacteriaceae bacterium; assembly: GCA_041618535.1. Lineage (GTDB taxonomy): Bacteria > Bacteroidota > Bacteroidia > Flavobacteriales > Flavobacteriaceae > SHLJ01. Next base: position 3,393 of record JBFKFP010000077.1, on the reverse strand, counting down.
CCACCTACAACGATTGGCCGTTTACCTGCCTTAACTATATCATGTACTAGTTGGGCGACCACCTTATCGATTTCGGTTACGAGTTTCCTGGCCTTCTTTAGATCCCCTTTTTTTGTAGAATTAAGCTTGTCTATCTGGGCCTGTTCTTCAGAAAATTCCAAATGACCAAGCAGCGCAAATTTATTGGGATCGATGAAATAATTAACCCGCATGTTCAGAAATTCGTTCATAACAAGCGGCCATGCATCCTTCCCACCGCGTTTCCCCGAATTGGCAAATACGCCGATATCTTCCTTGATACCAAAAATCACATATTCGACGTCTAAATCCTTAAGTTGCTCGTATATAGCAGTAGAGTTCGAGAGCAGCTTGATTCTGGAACCGAGCTTTTGCTCGTCAGGATTTCCTGTTTTATAGGCGGATAATTGGCTGGCGTTTAGTAAATTGAGCCTCGACATAAAACATTCGATTTGAAAACCTAATGTACGATTAATTAATAAAGCTTTTTAACAATAAAATAAACTAATTTTATATTCACATTTAACACCTAAATCAATTAAGAGGAATGGAAAACAAAACGGAAAGTAAAAGTAAAGGTCTTAAGGTAGTTTTGGGCATCGTAGTTGCTCTGCTGCTGGCAACAGCATTTTATACCTTTAGGATTTACAACGATGGTAAAGAAACAGCTCAACAGCTCAGGGATGAAAAGGCATTGGTCCTTAAAGACCTGAACAATATGGCGGAGCAATACGATATCGCGATCAGTGAGAATCAAACCGCTAATTCAAAATTAGTAGAAGCCAGGGAAAGGATCAAGCAGTTGATCGACTCGCTTCAGGTTTCTGAAAACAGTGTTAGAAGCCTTTGGCAATATAAAAAGAAATACATGGCCTTACAGGATGAAATGGATGCCCTGTTAGCAGAAAATGACTCGTTGAAAGTTGAGAATCAGTTGCTTGCCACCAGCTTAGACAGTACCAAGGTGCAGTTGGAAGAGCGTACTATTTTTACGGATTCACTTTTGGCACAGAATACCGAATTGGCTGGAATAATGGAGGAAGCGGCTGTCCTTTCTACCGTTAATCTGAAAGGCTTCGGCGTTATAGTGAGAAGCTCTGGTAAATTGATTCCAACAGAGAGGGCAAGGAGAGCTGATAAAATACGTGTTTGTTACACGGTTGCTAAGAATTCACTTGTTGAATCAGGAGACAAGGAGTTCTTCGTGCAGGTGATTGATCCGAACAATAATGTAATCGGTTTAAACCAGCAAATTCAGTTTGAGGAGAAGATCTTGAATTACAGCCTTGTGAGCAAATTCAATTACGAGAACATAAATCTAGATGTGTGCGAGTTTATTTCTGCCTCTGAAAGTGATACCTTTGAAAAGGGACGCTATATCATCAACATATTCAATGAGGCTGATTTGATCTCTACTTCCCAATTCACTTTGAAGTAAGCATATAAAGACTTTTTAAGCAGAAAACCTCAGGAATAACCCTGGGGTTTTTTTATTACCTCCCCGTTGATAAGAACATTTTCAATAAGATTCGATCCGAAATGGTAGGGAAGGGCGTTGTAACTTTCAATTGGCTTGCTGATAATGACATTAGCCTTTTTACCGCGTGACACACTGCCGAATCTGTTTTGAATACCCATGGCGTATGCTCCGTTAAGGGTAGCAGCATTAATGGCCTCTTCCGGGGTCAAACCCATTTTAATACAGGCAAGGCTCAGCATAAAATTCATATTTCCGCTGGGTGCCGATCCCGGGTTGAAATCGGTGGCAATGGCCAGAGGAAGTCCTGCGTCTATCAGTTGCCTGGCAGGAGTGTAAGGAATACCCAGGAAGAAAGAACAGCCCGGAAGTGCAACCGGCATTGTATCTGATTTTTTCAAGGCATCTATATCTTCAGGGTTCATTACCTCGAGATGGTCAACAGAGAGAGCTTTATTACGGGTACATACTTCAACCCCTCCAAAGGCGTTGAACTGATTTACATGCACTTTTGCTTTCAACCCATATTCCAATCCGGCCCTGATGATCCGTTCTGTGTCTTTAAGATCGAAATATCCTTTCTCACAGAACACATCGATATAACGGGCCAGCCGTTTATCGGCAATACGGGGGAGCATCTCGTTTATTATAAGATCGACATATCCCGACTTGTTATCAGAGAAGGCTTCAGGCAATGCATGGGCACCAAGGAAAGTAGGTACTACCTCGATGGGAAATTCCTTCCGGATACGTTTTATCACACCAAGCATTTTCATCTCGCCATCAACACTGAGTCCATAACCTGATTTAATCTCGACAGCTCCGGTACCTTGTTGAATGATCTCCTGAACTCTCGGTAGTGATTGCTCATAGAGAGCTTCTGCATCGGTTTGATTGAGCGTCTTGGCCGAGTTCAGTATTCCACCACCACGTGCTGCGATGTCCTCATATGATAGGCCGTTTATACGGTCTACGAACTCCTGTTCCCGGTTACCTGCGTAAACGATATGCGAATGGCTATCGCACCAGCACGGCAGGACAAAACGGTTGCGGGCATCAATTTCAAGATCTGCGCTAAGCCCTTTACCATCAATCATTTTGCCATAGTCCACGATGGTGTCATTTTCTATCAGCAGGAAAGCATCTTCAATCATGGGTAATTCAGACATCGCTTTTCCCGCAATGAAGGCAGGTGGATTATCCCTTACCTGAAGAAGAGCCTTTATGTTTTTTATCAATACGGACATTGGACGATGACACGGATGAAAATCATGTAAATATAGGGTTAATCACTTATTCGACAGATCATATAATAAAAAAAGCAGATGGGAACATCTGCTTTTTATCTGGTATTACTTTTTCAGTTTTTCACCAGTCTGAATGTAAGATTTTTTTCTGATAGCTTAACCATGTACATGCCCGACTGCAGACTGCTTATATTTATTGGCTTGTCGGGTTGAGCCGATATGGTCATAATTCTCTTGCCCAGCATATCATAAATGACTAGTTCAACAACTTCGTTGATTCCGTTTAACATGAATTGATCTTTTGCCGGATTAGGGAAAATTTGTACGGCATTTGAAATCAAGTCCGGGACGCTTAAATTTTCACCCAGGTTTTCAAACCAATTTACCTCATTATTCTGATAGTCCACAGAAGCCACATCGAGAAGGTCATCGCCGTTAAAATCATTTATTGTAATACCAAAAACCTGGTTCTGCTCATCACTCACGGTCTGATCGGCATAATAGGTTCCCAATCCGTTACTCTGTTTAAGTATTATGTCCTCGCCAACAGTTGCTCCATTGGTAATCAGGAAATCCGAAAACCCGTCACCGTTTAAATCTGCCGGCACCATAATTCCAGGATAGGCCATCGGATAGGAAATAAAGGTTTCA
>JBFKFP010000076.1:0-12803 GCA_041618535.1 Flavobacteriaceae bacterium | reverse complement strand
AGGATCGACCGAAGGAGGAATCCCGATCGGAGAAAACTCAACTGGAGGTGGTATTTATGTGATAGTGGTTACGGTATATCATACTATTCCAACTGGAGAAACTTTTGAATTCGGTTCGAATAGCGTTTGTCAGCATCCTGGTGAGTGTATAGTAACGGTGGTTGTAGAGTTTATTTACACTGAGCACAACCGAAGTATGAGAGATCTTGTGGAATGTTCTCCTCCCGAGAATTGTTTTGATGTTAATGGAGACCCTTGTCCAAATGGATGTGACGATATGAATCAATGTGTCGATAATCCATCAGAGATTGAATCATTACAGTCTGGAATATTAATTGGAAGCGAATTTCAGAGGTTATCGGAACAGTTGAATGATTTGATTGGACCAGATCATTATGAATTTTTTATTCCCTCTTCACCTGATGAAACGATTAGTTTTGCAGATTTTCAGGAATTTGCAAATTATTTCAATTACCAAACTAATGAATTTCAATTCATCGCGGAGGAAATCATTGAATTTGACAATCAAACCAGAACTACTAACTATGAATTTGAAGTGAGCGATCTTTTCAATACCAGCATTATTGTTACGGTTCAGGCTGAAGTTCCTGATTCAGGATCCACAAACACAATGGAAATATTGGAGGTTGAATCGAATATAGTAGGCAACAATACATTATATCAATGGGAGCAATATGATTTTTACGATATCAATACTTATCCGGATGATGACCTCTTACGTCTTGAATTAAGAGGAATATTAACTACTGGAATTGAAATTGACTGGCTGCCTTTTAAAATGACCAGATTATACTCTATGAGAATAGACTTTAGACTATCTACTGGAGAATCCTTAAGTCATATTTTAATGAGTATTGATTAGATTATTTTTTTATTTTGATATATAGAAAATATTCTATATATTTATTCTTGAATTGATTGGTAGTTAGTTAAGGCAATGTAATTTATGATGGGTGAGTTTGGTTTATTAAATGGAATTAATCTTTCCATTGTTTTCTTCACGTTTTATGTTAATTGGTCTGAAACCAAATTCAAGGGTCTCCGAAATCGATTGCATTGCCTTTTTCCATTTCACTCTTTTTTTTTTAGTAATTTAATTCAGCATTAATCCCTTTAAATTCTTTTCAATGGAAACCCCCGCTATTTTAACACAGGACGGCATGTGGTTTGCCTACCTGGGTTTTATCGTCAAGGCTGCATATTTTGTGCTGGGCCTGTGGCTGTACCTCAGGCTTATGAAATACTTGAAACTCTGCATTCAACTTACCGAGAAACGATTAAAGGAATAAAGTATGGTCATCTTGAATGCAATTGTAACCAACGACGACTGGGTTATTTTTGTTTGGTTTCTGATAATGGCAGTTTTTGCCCTCCTCGGCCTGATGCTTTTTTTCAGGCTGATGAAATTCTTAAAGTTGAAGATCCAGCTTATGGAGCGGGAACTTAACGGTTGAGATGCCTGCGTACCAGCCTGGGCTCTAGTAGCAAACGGCCCAGTTCATCCCAGTTGTCCACGCGTTCGCATCCTTTCACGTGCACATTGTGAGGCGAGGTGAACATGATGGTGCGCCCCTCAAAATGTTCCAGATTGTGCATGCGGTCGTCTATAAGCAGGTCGCCTTTAAGGACGTGCTTATCACCGCATAGTATACGGTTCCGCCAGTGGACAAAAGGAAAATGCTCATCAAGCCAGTCGCTCTTCTCCTTGAGGCTCTGAGGGAACTCCATGGCTGCCGAGGCTACATACACCTCATGCCTTTCACACAAAAGTTTCATGATCTTCTGGCTGCCCGGAATAGGGTCTAGGCTCCTGAAAAAACCCGGGGTATGCATATGCCTGAAAACCGACTCACGCCTGGCCTCGGGCACATTCTCCCATGCCTCGCCACCGTGACAGTCGGCCTTGGTTAATGAGAGGCTGAATTCCTGGTTGTATAACTCGAGGTGCTTGCTGTAGGTATCGGCCAGGACCTCGTCCATGTCAACAAAAATTTTCATTATAATCTAAAAATAGCGAATCAGGGATAAATTCAAAAAATCACTTGAGCTTTTCCTGACTCCGTGATGATCAAATATAAAAAATCCCCCGACCATAGATCGGGGGACCTTCATTAACCCTGCGAATCACATCAATTTCGCAAGATCCTATTTAACAACTTTGAAGTTATACTTCATGCCGTCACCGGCGATGTAGAATTCCTCGAAATCTGGTTTCCTGAGCTCGTCCAGGCCAACTTTCTCAAGATAGCGGCCGTAACCCATGATACGGATCATATACGTATCGGAGACTTTATCAGGTTTCCAGAAGAAGGTGTTCAAACCAGGCTTGGAAACGATGTCCTTTCTGATCTTCTTCCAGCTTAATCCATTATCGATAGAGTAGAAGAGATCTACAGTTCGGAACAATCCGCCTATGGCTTCCCATTTAATCGGGATGTCTTCCTTAAGCTTGAATTCCTCGCCACCCTTAGGATACTGCAAGAATAACTTGCTGCCTTTTATTCCTCCACCGGGCCTGAAGTAACCAATTTTGATCATGGCTTCTTCATTCCCTCTCCACTGGTCAAATGGCAGACATTCAAATTGATCCATAAAGGTAGGGCCGAATGTGTTCAGGCTGAATACCATTTTCTGCAATCCTAAATTACCATAACCAAATACCAGCTTCACATGATCCCTATCTCCCTCAGGCATTTCTGCAAGGAATTTTGAATACCAGAGCGCAGGCCTGCCAGCATTGATCACCTCTTTAAGTTTGCGCCAACCGTATTCATTCAATGGAGTGCCCACAGTATAATGATGGATATCAAAGTCATAGCCACAGGTATTGTTTACAGTGGTTTCAAGATCGGTTAATCCTGTACCGATGTCCTCGTTAAGAAGCTTATCGATCAGGTTAGGCACCATAGTCTTGCTTTCCTTGTTATAGTACCAGAAATCGATCAAGCGGCCATAGCCAAGTTTCGGATATTTGCCCTGCACATAATTGTCAAAATATCCCAGGGCCATGGTCCATGCCGTAGGAGCAGACCAATAGGTCTTGTTGAAAACAGGTATCATTTCATAGTCCGGAATGAACTTGAAGTTTGCAAAGGTCCGTAGCGGCTCTTCGTAAAGCATCTCGATCATTTTATCCCAGGCCATTTCAACCTCTTTCTCCAATTCTGGAAGTTTGATCCCTGTATTGATTGTATCCAATACGTCCTTATGCTCAATGATCTCGAGTGTAAATGGATGCATCAAAATCTTCCTGTACTCTGTTGCGAATTCATAGTATTCGCCTTCTGGTCCGAAGAAATAAATGTTCTCCAGCTTTACATCCTTGGTTTCAAGGAATTTCTCAGCCTTGTGATAGGCTTCGTCCCGGGTCAGGAATAATGGATGAATAGCCTTGGTGAACTTCAAAATCGGGAAGTTCTTCTTTGTAGCTGAAACATAAACTGAGCCCAGGAATTTAAACTGTTTCCTGAATTTTGATGTAAATTCTTTATCCAGCCAGTAACGATACTCGGAAACCGGGATAAATTCAACATCCTCATCGACGTCCTCTGCTTTGAACTCAACGAATTCTTCCCTGTATTCGGATACGAATTCGTACAATTCCTCCCGCTCGGGATAGCGTTCAGACTTTTCAAATAATGGGAATACATAGGCAAATAAGTTGCCGTGTTCATCCAGTACAGGAAATTCCTTGCCTGTCATGAACGGGACGTTCCAAATAAATGAAGCCTGAATGTCAACCAGCTGCTTTAGAAAATCAACCGGTAATTTTTCTTTGAGACCGATCTTGAGAAGATCAGGCCTCGAAATAATTTCTTTTGTTCTCATACTCTATAATGTTTTTATAGTTAATAATTCTATTACTCAGAACAAGTAATTGAGGAAGTATCAGGAGAACCTTAAGAAAAGCTATTTGAATATGGCCAAGGATAAGAAATTGGACAAAAATAACCTATGACTTTTATCATAAGAAGCTGACTTTCATGACTTTACTTTCATAATGAAAATAATCCCTGTCAAAATCTCACTGCCAGCTAATCAATAGTGATTTTCATCGTGAATATTGTTTCAAATTGAAAATAAAAAATCCCCAAACATCATGTCAGGGGATTTATCTCAACTTAAAGAATGGATTGATTCTATCTGTGTATGGCATAGCTTGAGGCATTTGCATAAACTTCCAGTATGGCATACCATTTTTTAAGTCGGGCCTTCATTTTGGTAATTAACTTTTTCATAGCTTTCGTTTTTTAATTTAACTTAACTTCTTAACAATCTTTATTACTATGACTGCAAAAAGCGGTCCGGGTTTAATTATTCGGGCATAAATTCGATGAAATGCAGTTTTTATTAAATTCACTTTAACATTTAACTGACTGTTTTACAATAAGTTAAATTATATTTACCCAAATAAATCAAAAATCATGCCTAGGTTCGATATATTAGGCATACCTTTGTTCCAGAAAATACGGAGACCGTTTTCATATTTCTACTTCACGCAAGAGACCTATACTACTGATTTTCCCACTATTTTTTAGAGCATAAGCTCACGAGACCATTTAATCTATTTAGTATCAATTACCGTACCTATACCCCAACAAGGAATCGGTTCTGCCAAGAGGCGGTTTGATTCAAGCTTAATCGGCAGAGAACTGGAATTCAATTTAAAACGACTAAAATTGAATGAGCATGGGGATCATGATCCGGTAAAAACTCAAAAGCATGACATTCAGTATAAAGAACTTATTTAAACGAAATATTAATAATAAAGTAAATAACATGAGAGAAGGAACAGTAAAATTCTTTAATAATTCTAAAGGATACGGATTTATCAGCCCAAATGATTCAGACAAGGACATTTTTGTTCATGTCAACGGACTGATTGACCGAATCAGTGATAACGACGAAGTCAAATTCGAAATTGAAGAAACTGCAAAAGGTCCTGCCGCGATTAACGTTGAGTTGATTTAAGCAGAATCTTAAGACAATTAGAGCCATCCGGAATCGGATGGCTTTTTTTTTATATGTAACCTAAGGGAAGGATTAGTCGTCAAACTCTGAAATCGACATTGAATGACTTCCCTTTCCTCCAGGCTTTCAAGGCTAAGCGGCTTCTCGCTTTGTCTTTCCGGTATACTTTTATTTCTTATCAATGTGATCTTCACACCCAGGATCCTTGCTATTGATGATTTTGCAGAAAGTGCAGCCAGCTCTGCCTGGGCCTGGCGACTCGGACTGGCCTGCTTTGTGGCTTTACTTCTTATCATTGGATCGGTTGGAATTTTTGCACATTTCGAGCAAAGAAAGCCCGGGCGAGTGGCAAGCCTGTTCATACTTATGGTTCTTCTCTCCGGAAATGCGCTGCTTCTGGCCCATGAATGGAACCAATGGCTGTTTGTTCGCGACCTGGCTATCCATATTCCCGATGCCCTCAACCAGCTTGAGGACACAGACGGATTTACCTTATTCGACCTGAGTGCGTTGATAGGGACCTCGGCTTTTTTCCTCTCATGGATACTCGCGGCAGTACTCCTGTGGATGAATGGCATAATAAAAAAACATATTGCCATTCTTATGATTGCCGGTCTGGTATCAAGCCCGATATTGTCTGTATTTTCCCTTTATGTAATAGCCATTATAATTTCAACCTTCTTACTCGGCCTTGGGTGGTTCCTTCTTGGATTACAGCTTCTGAAAGGCTCTATAACTCCTCAGTGAAGTGCCGATTCGCTCAGGAATACCATATGATTCATCACATCTTTGGGGTATTGATCTCCTGTCAGGCCTTTTAACTGCATTTGTATCCTGAAGATACGGACATCATAACGGTAATGTTCATCCGTCTTTTGAAGGCCCTGTTTGATACTTTCCAACTCGACAAGACGGCCCTCAAGCGAGATGATGTTCATAAGCCGGGCATGCTGATCCACACTCAGCTGGGGTACGCCCTGGGTCCGGATAAGTTTGCTGTAGTATCGGGTGAATCGCATTGAGTAAAATTATAAAGCAGATCGCTTGTTGATGGCTCAAGAATGTAGCATCTTGCAAAAAAATATTAACTCTCCATGGCAGCCACCAAGGTGGAACTCGGATTAAAAGAAAACTGGAGGCAATTTGCCCTGCTTCTTGTCATCAATTCCTTTGTAGGTGGAATGGTAGGACTGGAGCGAACCATACTCCCGAAGATGGCAGAGATCGAATTCGGGATCCTGGCCACATCGGTTATCCTGCCATTTATCATTGTCTTCGGAATAACAAAGGCTTTAACCAATTACTTTACCGGGGCCCTGGCCAATAGGGTAGGACGGAAAGCCCTATTGGTGATAGGATGGATTATCGCCATCCCCATTCCCTTTATCCTGATGTATGCCGATAACTGGAATTGGATCATTTTTGCTAACCTTCTCCTGGGTATTAACCAGGGGCTAACCTGGTCCAGCACCGTTGTGATGAAGATAGACCTGGTAGGTGAGCGGCACCGCGGGCTCGCTATGGGCCTGAATGAGTCCCTTGGTTACCTCGCTGTTGCGACGGTAGCCTTTACCACAGGTTGGATAGCTGCTGAATATGGTATCAGGCCTTTTCCGTTCTACCAGGGAATTGCTTTTGTAGTTCTCGGACTTCTTATAAGCTGGATACTTGTTAAAGATACCGAGCATCACGTGGCAATGGAGGCTGCAAACAGCAGTTTTCCCAAATTGAAGAATATCTTTCTCCAAACCTCCTGGACAAATCATAACCTTGGTTCCATAACCCAGGCAGGATTTGTAAATAACCTCAATGATGGAATGATCTGGGGGTTGTTGCCGGTGATCCTCGCGTCAAAGGACTTTGAACTCAAATCGATCGCCATCATTGTTGCCGTTTATCCGGCGGTATGGGGGATCGGGCAATTATTTACCGGGAAGCTTTCAGACCACCTGAACAAAAAGGCCATGCTGGTATTTGGAATGGCGCTGCAGGGCTTTTCAATTTTGGCCATGTACTGGGCCTCATCTAATTTGGCCTATATAGTCCTATCGACAGGACTAGGGCTGGGGACGGCAATCGTTTACCCCACTTTTCTTTCTGCACTGGCCGGATTCACACACCCGCAGCAGCGAGCTGAGAGCATAGGTGTCTTCAGGCTCTGGCGTGACCTGGGATATGCGGTGGGTGCAATGCTGACCATCTTGATAACAGCTGTTCTTCAAATAGACCAGACCCTCATAATAATAGGTCTTCTGACCCTTGTTTCATCACTGATCATCCTATCAAGGATGGATCGATGATCTAATAGCAAACATTTTTTTAAATATTCGGGGAATATTGCTTGATTACGCAAGAATGCTCTCATGCCCTGAATCCTTGACAAACAGGCAGGAGCTATTAGTCTTTTCAGATATCTCCGAGATGATGTCATAACGGAGGTTTTCTTCCATTCCGAAGATATTGAGGTCGGCGGCCGGCGCCTGCGCCACTATGGTCCTGAAATCGCCAATATAAACCTCGATCAGTGTTTTTGGCAATCGTGCCAGGGTGATCAGAGACTGAAGGAATTCACGCGCCTCCGATTCTTCTTCAGGATTCCTTATGACAGTTATTAACCTGATCTGCGCTCCCCAGTTTATCTTTAGCTTGTAAGCTATAAGGGTGGAAAGATCTACATTCCCGATATCCCATCCGAGGTTCCAGTTTTGCTCGCGGTCCCGCACCCAGACATTGATCAGGTTTCGTTGCCCCAGATGTGCCATGGGGTGGGCAAGAAAAAGCAATACCCCGATCTCAAGCCTGATGCACTCCTTTATAACGGGCCGGATTTCGCTTTCATAATTGTCGTGGTCCTGCAGGTTGAGAAAAACGATATTCGGACGGAAAAATGCACCCTTCAAAGCCTGGTTACCATAATTGACTCCCTTAGCGAACTCATCGGTGTTAATGACCGTCCAGGAGGAGAATACACCTCGGTTCCTGAAGGCCTCGGAAAGTTTATCAAGCTCCCTTACCAACTTGCTGTTCTCTGAAAATGGCTCGATCCCAAGCAACTTAATCGAGCCGCGCGGATAGGCGATATTCCGCATGAATTGAAAATTTCCCCTTGCCCCGTTAACATCACGAATCGGTACCATCATGTTCGGTTTCCAGGCTCTCTGCTGCATCGATTTCATGCCCCAGGTATGCTTGGCAGCCCATTCAGCAAAGGAAACAAACAATCCGGACCTAACATCCTCGAATGGTGTTTCAAGATTTTGTTTGGAAAGGAACCAATAAACCACCAGGACGATCACAACCGTGATCAGGCTAACCGTTGGATTAATAATGAACATGGCAAAAATTGACGAGACCAGCCCCAGCCAGGGCACCCATCTATTGATCTTAAACAAAGGCCTGTAACTGATCAGACCCAGGTTTTGCTCAATAATAACCACTATGTTGATCATAGCGTAGGTCACCAGGAAGAACAGGGTTACGAGCGGAGCAATGGCATTAATGTCTCGTAGAAGCATGGTGACAAATATCAGCACACCTGTCACGATCATCGCGTTCCTGGGCTGACCGTTACTGCTGGTTCCGGAAAGGAATTTAGAATAGGGCAGCACATGATGTTCTCCCATGGCATAAAGAATACGGCTGGAACCTACCATAGAGGCGAGGGCAGAGGAGAAGGTCGCCCCCAGGATACCTGCAATGATGAGCGGTCCGCTGAAAGCCTTATCGATAATGACGTTATAATTATTGAGAAGTTCCTCTTCGGAAGCGGTCCGTGCCAGCCAAAAGGCCAAAAACATATAAATCACAAAACTCACACCAATAGCCCATAAGGTGCCCACGGGAATACTCTTTTTGGGGTCTTTCAGTTCTCCCGACATATTTGCTCCGGCCATTATTCCTGTAGCCGCCGGGAAAAAAACAGCAAATACCACCCAGAACGTACTGCCGCTGAATTCGTTCTCTATTGAGCCTTTAAAAGTTCCCCAACGTACAGAATCTTCCAGGGGAATTTCCATTGATCCCTGGTAGGCGGCAATTGCAATTGATACAAGCGAAAGGATGATCACGCCCATTATAATGAACTGGGTTTTGATGGCCAGGTTGGCGCTTATATAGGCAATCGTGATCAATACAGCGAATACGGCAATATCAACAAGAAATGGATCATGAGCGGGGAAAATACCCAGCCAGCCTTCACGAAATCCGAAGATATACATGGTAACAGCCAATCCCTGGGAAATATACCGAGGGATACCTAGGCTTCCTCCAACCTCAAGCCCCAGTGCCTGCGAGATAATGGCATAGGCACCACCGGCACCGATCCGGATATTGGTGGTTATGGCCGACATAGAAAGGGCCGTACACAGTGTAATGGCAAATGAAATGATGATAATAAGCCAGGCACCAAGAAGACCGGCGTTACCGACCACCCAGCCCATCCTGAGATACATGATCACCCCGAGAATGGTAAGCAGGGTAGGGGTAAATACACCACCAAAGGTTCCGAAGGTCTTATGTCTCGGCTGGGTCTGACTCATTGAATGTTGGTTAGTAATACAATAATAAGAATTTAGAAGTTAAGTTTTGCATTCTGAGTTCAGTGTTTAATTCAATTGAAAAATGTCGATTAACTGTGGATAATTTTTTTGTCTGATGGGTTTTATTTTAAAGATTCCGAATTTATATTTGTGCTCTTATTTTAAATAAGTCTAAATTAAAAGAACTGAATTTACACTTAAACAACACACATAAATTCACATTGATAAAGATGAAACACACACTGTACACACTTGCATTTTTTCTGATTTCTTCCAGTCTTACTTTAGCCCAAAACAAACAAGATCAGGATCGGCAGGCCATTAAATCCATGTGTGGCTGCTTTGATGTCAGTTTTAACTTTTCAGAAACCTTCAGCTATTCTGATGATGAATCATACAAGCCCTCAGAAGTGAAGCACAGCAAAGGACTTGAATGGGTAGAACTCGTAATGGATGATAACCACAAACTCGTACTGCAGCATTTATTGATTGTCGGCCCCCCTGAGAAACAAAAGGTAATCAAGCATTGGCGGCAAGACTGGCTGTACGAGAATACCGATCTCTACCTGTACAATGCTGACAATAACTGGACATATAGTGAACTGAACAAGGAATCGGTAAAAGGACAATGGACCCAAAAGGTGTACCAGGTTGATGATAGCCCGCGCTATGAGGGAACTGCTACCTGGGTGCATGTTGATGGGGTCAGTCGCTGGGAAAACACAACAGACGCACCTCTTCCCAGGAGGGAGTACACCAAAAGAAGTGATTACAATGTTACCAGGAGAAACAACGTTCACAGGATCACTCCTGAGGGTTGGGTTCACGACCAGGATAACGACAAGATAATCAGGAAGCCGGGAGAAGAGGATGTCATTTTAGCCCAGGAAAAAGGCATAAATATTTACAAGAAGGCGGCAAATAGCAGGTGTAAGCCAGCAATTGAATGGTGGAAGGAAAACGGAAGTAAATGGGCGACAGTTCGCGACAAATGGGACGAGATCTTCGCCCGGCGGCAGGACCTTGATCTGCGGTCGACCCTTGAAGAGAAACCTCTGCACCGATATTTGATGGCAGAAGATTTTGAGTTTTCAGAGGACCATATCGATGGAATAATTGAAAAGTTCATCGTTCGTAAATAAGCCTGGCCAAACTGAAATAAAGCCCTGTCTAAAAATTTTATTGAATTAGTGATCTTTGATATATTGCCATATCTTTAAGCTGTATTTCAATTGAATTCCATGGCACAAAAGCACAGCTTGAAGGTGAATGGCGAAACACACAGCGTCAAAGTTGAAAATGCCCAGACTCCTCTTCTGTGGGTCCTTCGTGACATTCTGAACTTAAAAGGCACCAAATATGGCTGTGGTTTGAACGCCTGTGGGGCATGTACTGTCATGGTTGACGGTGAGGCCGTCAGATCCTGTTCATTCCCGCTTGATCTGGCCAGAAACAAAGATATCATTACCATTGAAGGCCTTGGTGATCCTGATAATCCGCATCCGGTACAACAGGCCTGGATAGAAGAAGTTGTCCCGCAATGCGGGTATTGCCAGCCAGGGTTTATGATGGCCGCAGCGGCGTTGCTTGAGCAATATCCGCGACCGTCTGATGAGAGGATAGATGAAGTGATCACCAATGTATGCCGTTGTGCCACCTATTACAGGATGAGAAAGGCTATTCACAGGGCAGCTGAGATCGGATTAAATAATAAGTCTGAACCTGATACCGTTGAGTAAGAAAGAGAATAAATTATCCCGAAGGCAATTTATTGTCAGGACAGCCCTCGGGGGTACCGGGGTCCTGATCGTTGGCGCATACCTTTTCAAGAATCCAATAAGACGTGCTCTTGCTGATTATGCCAATACGGCCGACCTTTTTTATATCGGACCTACGGACGATCCATTGATCTGGTTTGAGCTCACGGTTGATAACCAGGTCATCTTCAACTGCCCTAAGGTGGAAATGGGGCAGGGTGCTTTTACCGGTTTGGCACAGATTGCCGCAGATGAGCTCGAGATTTCAATCGGGCAACTTTCGGTGGTTCATGCAGAAACAAAAACCGGGAATATCGACGGATTGAGTACGGGTGGAAGCACCTCTATTTCCAGCCTCTGGGAACCTCTGAGGGAGTTAGCAGCAACCATGCGTGAGATGATCAAGAATGCCGCTGCGGAAAAATTAGGGGTTAAATCCGAAGAGCTTAAAGTTGAAGATGGGATAATACGGCATGGTGATGAATCAATGACCTACGCTAAAGCAGTTGAGGGAATAACCAGCTGGAAGATTCCACGTTCCCCTGACCTAAAACCGATTTCATCTTACAGATATGTTGGTAAGCCATTACCAAGGCTTGACCTTAACGCTAAAGTATTTGGTGAGCCTATTTTCGGGATGGATGCTGAAATGCCTGACATGCTTTACGGTGCAATAGTCAGGCCCGCCAGGATAGGAGCAAGATATTTGGATGCAGATACCTCTGAAGCTGAAAAAATGCCCGGTGTAATAAAAGTGGTTAAAGAAAAGGACTTTGTGGGAGTTGTTGCAGCTTCCATGTATGAGGCAGAGTTAGCGAAGCAAGCCATAAAGGTTAACTGGGAGGTAGATCGGAACTGGAATTCGGAAGACATTGAAACCATGATACGGGTCGGGGAAGGCAAGGCGGTAGAAATTCAGAAAAGAGGCAAGGCGGAAAATATTCTGGGAAAAAGTGAAGATGTGGTTTCTGCTGAATACTTCAGCCCGATAGGGGCCCATGCCCAGATTGAACCGAATGGAGCCGTGGCCTACGCAGACAGTGAGAAAGCCACGGTTATGATCTCAACCCAGGTGGTAAAAATCACCCGTGATGAAGTGGCTAAAAGGCTCGGCCTCGATAAGAAGAATGTCAATATCATCCCGACCTATCTGGGCGGTGGATTCGGGCGGCGGTTACATACCCCGCACGCTGCCGAGATCGCTGTGTTGTCAAAAGCTGTTGGCAAACCTGTCAAATGCTTTTATAACAGGATTGAAGAATTTCAGAATGATACATTTCGTCCGCCTACTCATCACTTGTTGAGAGCGACCCTCGGAAGAGATGGTTATATAGAGGCCATAGAACACCATGTTTCCAGCGGAGACGTTGCTTTTGGATCTGCGGTAACACCGCCTTTGGTCCAACCCTTGCTCGGAGCCGACCTTGGAGCGTGGCGCGGCGGAATGTTCCAGTATGAAGGCATTCCGAATTTCAGGGCGGTATCATGGCGGGTGAAATTACCCTTCGCGACAAGT